>JACVJD010000050.1 GCA_015711825.1 Candidatus Solincola daggyaiensis | reverse complement strand
GCGACTCCCTCTTCTCCGCCCTCCGCACCGGTGGTGCAGGCCACGCAATAAACGCCCGCCAGGCCGGCATTGGCGCACCACGCCTTGGCCCCGTCGATCCTCCACCCTCCGCCTTCGAGTTTCGCCGCGGTGGCGATGCCGGTGCCGCGCAGGTCCAGGTTTTCGACATCGCTGCCGGAAGCCGGCTCGGCCAGAGCGTAGCACCCCAGGAAGACCTCTTCCTCCTGCGCGAAGCGCGGCGCGAAGGCATCCAGCACCTCCCGGTTTCCCGCTTTTACCGCCGGGCGCATGGCCAGCATCCCCGCCGCGAGATTATAGAAAAGGGAGGCGTCGCCCCTGCCCATCTCCTCCGCCACCAGGCAGTTGCTGAGGGCGGAGGCTATCCCCATGCCTCCGTAGTCCTCGGGGAGGAAACCTCCTTGCAGACCCAGCGGCAGCAGCCGGGCCTGCATCTCCTCTCGAAAAGCGAAATCTCCCCGCGAGCTCTCCTCCAGCTCCCTGCGCACCGGCATGACCTGCCCCTGCACGAAATCGCGCACCGAGCTCACCATGAGGAGGTCAGAGGGGCTGAGGAGCTCCTTTATGAAACGGTTTTCCCTTTTCTCTATGGACACCTGCTCCATGCTTCCTACCTCCCTTGGTCCTATCGCCATATGCCCCCTGTCCGCGGCTTTTTTAACTCCCCTTCTTTCGGGGCCACGCCCAGCGCTCCGGAAGCCGGGAGACGCGCCGCGGAACGCCATGCGGCATGCCTGCTTCAGCTCTCCCGCATCGCCCTCATGCGCTCGTAGAGTCGGTTGGGATGGAACTGGTCGTAGTGGTAATAGCCCCTGGCCACGTCCATCCTTCCCAGTTGGGCTCCGCCTTCCCAGAGCTGGATGATCTTGTTGTCGCGCCAGTACTTCTCCGCGTGCCAGGCGCCGGCGCACCCGTAATGCCCCATGAGGTCCATGGCCTGGTTGGTCACCTTCACCGCCATGTCGCAGCAGAAGACCTTGGCGATGGTGGAGCGGGAGAGCATGTGCTTGGAGGTGCGCTTGCCGTAGGTCTCCGGGTGGTCGAACATGTAGGCGGCGTTGATGTAGGAATCGCGTCCCACCTGGATCCCGATGGCCATATCCGCGAGCACGTTGGCCGCCAGGGTATGCTGTCGTATGGGCTTGCCCGCCACCTTGCGCTCGCTGGTGAAGGCGAGGGCTTCGTCGAAGGCTCCCTGGGCGATCCCCACCGCCCAGGAGGCGCTGAAGAGGCGGGCGAAGATGAGGTTGTCGTGCAGCAGCTCGGCGTCCAGCCCCGGCCCTCCGGCGCGGTACTCCCTGGGTACCCTCACGTTGTCGAAATAGAAGTCGCCCTCCCGGCTGCTGCGGAACCCCGCCTTGTCCTCGAACCTCCCGAAGCTGAACCCCTCGATGGGCACGGGGACATAGATGAGGGCGATGCCCTCGTCGCCCAGGGAGGGGTCGGTGTTGCAGACCACGCAATAGACGTCAGAGACCCCCGAGTTGGTCGGCCAGACCTTGGCGCCGCTGATAACCCACTCGTCGCCGTCCAGCACGGCGCGGGTGTGGATGCCCTTCCCCCTCATATCCAGGTTCTCGATGTTGCAGCCTCCCGAGGGCTCGGTCATGGCGAAACAGGCCACATAGGGCTCCCCGGAGAGGAAGCGAGGAGCGAAATCCTCCAGCACGGCGCGGTTGCCGGCGATACAGGCGGGGCGAAACGCCCAGGCTCCTCCCGCGGGCGCCGCGCAGCAGGCCGGCTCGCCTCGCCCGAACTCCTCCACCACCAGGCTGTAGGTGAGGGCGGAGGTGAGGTTCCAGCCCCCGTACTCCATGGGAAGGAAGGCGCCCTGGAATCCCAGCCCCACTATCTTCCTCTGGATCTCCCGCACCAGCTCGAAATCGCCGCGCGTGCTCGCCTCCATCTCCCGGCGGATGGGCATTATCTCCCGCTCGATGAAGTCCCTTACCAGCCCGATCATGAAGCGGTCGCCAGGGCTTACCAGCTCGTGCATGTAGCGGTTGTCCTTGATCTCGATGCTGATCTCCCCCATGCCTTCAACCCCCTTTCGCGCCCCAGGCGGGCGCATACGCGAACCCCTCCCTGGTTATGCGGTCTTGTTTGAAGCTGCGAGACAGTGCCATGAACCGTGCGGGTATGCGAAAATAATATGACCGCGGTCAGAATCTGTCAATCACGCGAGCCTGGTCGGGATGAGAGGTAGGTCTATCCATCTCCTTGCCGCATCCGTCAGGGCGGAAACCCGCGCTGCCCTACGGATCGGCGGGGGAGATGAGATAGGAGATGGAGGCCGGCCCTGCCGAAGTCCACTCGACCCTGGCCTTTACCCCCTCCATAACCTGGTAAAAAGCGGCCAGCCTTCCGGCGACGAAATACTCGTTGTAGGGATTGTTCACCCATACCCTCAACACCCCACCCGGGGTGTGCTCCACCTCGCCCGCGAGCCCCTGTCCGTAAAGGGGGAGCAGGGAGAGCATTTCCTGCAGGAGGTCTCCGCGCCCCTCGCTCCGCCGTCCGGTCATGCCGAGGTCCCTCAGCATCCTCAAGGTACGCTCCCTTTCCGCGCCCACGATGATGGGCACCACGTCCTCTCCCAGCTCCTTAACCAACTCCCTGGTGACGAGGTGAAGGGAGTGCCCTTCCCAGTTGAGCATGCGCACGCCGCGGCGGCGGTCCACTATCAAGCCCTCGTTCTCCCTCCACTCCATGTGCCTTATGTCCAGGGGAACGCCGCAGCGAGGACAGCGGTGGTGGCGGTAATCCCCATCCATTAAGGGAGGATAATCCACCTCCAGGCGCTCGGAGAGCTCGGGCTTGCGGTCCGTTACCTCCACGCGCAGGATATATTCCCCGTCCAGCTCCTTCCAGAAGGAGCGCAGAGGCTTTCCCTCCAGGGCCTCGAAGGCGCCCACCACCACCGCCGCCATGAGGTCCAGATCCCAGGGGTTGCGCATGCGCGCCACGCCGTATTTACCCTGCCGGTATTCCACGGTGGCGGAATGGGCGGTTCCGGTCATGGCCGCGAGGCTGTGGAAGAAATGCACCGCTCCCCGACGGAAGGGGGGTATTCCCAGGGCCATGCGCTTAAGGCGCGAGCGCAGCAGCGCCTCCACCACGATGCGCGTGGAGTTGCGCTCCGCCTCGTAGAAGATGCGATTGACCGGGAACCCCAGTCCCTGCGAGATAAGGGCGCGCGTATCCGGCAGCAGGTCCGCCTCGATGAAAACCTGGCGGATGCGGGGATCCGCTTTGCTGGAGATCACGCCGTTGGGCAGCCAGCGGTTGAGACGGCCGATCATGCGAGGCACCCCACAAACCGAGCAACGGCTGTATCTCATATCGGTTACTCCCAGATAAACGCGTACGACACCCCTATGATATTCCCAGAGAGCCGTGTCGCTCAACCGCATCCCACCAGGTGATGGGCATATACGCTCCTTACGGCAGGCGCTTGCCGGCGAAAACGGCCCGCTTCCGTCCGCCAGGCGACCTTACCAGGCGACCTTATATGGATGTCGGCGGGGCGACAGGCGCCTAGTGGCCAAAGGATGGATGGGAAAAGGAAAGGTCGTTAAATAAGGCGTTGGCGAGCGAGAGGGGCCTTGGGGATCAGATGCGGCTAAAGAGCCGTCCTGCGGCCGGAGCATATGAGGGTCTTACCGTGCCTGTCTCGCCGTCCAGGCCGCCGTCAGTGGGCGCCGGGGCCGCAAAGCCCCGGCAGGGAAGGAAAGATGCGGCTGCGGGGGCCTCGCTCACCCGTGTTTGGCCACGAATTCCCCGGCCGTGAGGTAGCGGAAATCGCGCAGCGCTTCCCGCAGGCGCTCCCTTGGCCAATCCCACCACGCAATGCGCATGAGCCCCTCCTCGACCTTGGGGGGAAAGCGCTTTTTGATCACCACGGCAGGCACGCCGGCGACCACGGTGAAATCCGCCACGTCTCTACTGACCACCGACCCGGCGCCCACCACCGCTCCTATCCCCACGCGGCGTCCCGGCAGGATGATGGCGCCATGCCCTATCCACGCGTCGTGCCCGATATGCACGCGATGGGAACGGCGCCACGCGAAGAACTCCTCGTCGTCTTCCTCGCCCAGATCGTACATCCTGGAGCGATAGGTGAAGTGATGCAAGGCCGCCCTCCACATGGGATGGTTGCCCGGGTTGACGCGGGTGTGGGCGGCGATATTACAGAATTTGCCGATAGAAGCGCAATATATCTGGCTGTCGTTCATCACGTAGCTGTAATCGCCGAACTCGCTCTCCAGCACCACGCTCCTGCGGCCCACGTAGGTCCATTTCCCCATGCGCGACTCGCTCACGGTGGCCGTTTCGTGTATGCAAGGCTCCTCGCTGAGGCAGGGCGTGTCCATAACCGGGTGATCCGCAGGTCCGCCATGCCGTAAGCGATCACAGCGAAATGTCCTCTCCGCTTCCACGCGCATACACCTCCTCGTCGCGCCTCCCGGCGGAACCTCCGGCAAGGCTTCCGGTGAGGAATCTCAGGCGGCCGTCCCTCAGCATTCCCTCCACCACCGGCACGCCGTCGCCCGCATTCACGATGATGATGTTCGCTTTGTACCCCTCGGCAAGGAGGCCGAGCGCGTCCAAGCCCAAGCAACGAGCGGGGTTGGCGGTGGCCATCTCTAGGGCTTTGCCGAGGTCCATGACCCCGTCACGATAGAGTTTGAACACGGCGCCGAGAAGCGCGGGGGCGTAGTAGTCCGAACACAGGATATCCGCCAGTCCCCTGCAAATCAATTCCTCCGCGCTTACGTTGCCGGACAGGGACCCGCCGCGAAGGACGTTGGTGGCCCCCACCGCCACCGGCATACCCAGCCTCTTGGCCTCCATCGCCGCCTCCACCGTCACCGGGAACTCGCACAGCGTCACCCCCAGGGAATGGAAAAAGCGCACTCTCTCAGGGGTATCGTCGTCATGGGAGGCGTAGACGGCATGCCGGTTCTTGATCATCGCCCATGCGGACTTCGCAAGGCTGCCGCCATCCTGCTCCATCCACCCGCTGATGCGTTCCTCCACCAGGCCGGCGTCGCCGGCGCACAGCTCTCCCTCCAGCGCGTCGGCGAGGGCGAACACTATCTCCTGCGGGGTCTTCAGCTTGCGGTACTGTCCGCGGCCGGGCACGTGCTCGTTGAAGGACACGTAAGGGGTCCTGCTCTTATCCAGACAGGAGGCGATGGCCAGCGCGCCCTCGCGGCAGCCGATCTCCATGCGGTAAAGAACGCGATGGTCCACCGCGTAAAGGTCCTCATCCCCGGAACGCTCCAACTCGCGCACCGTCTCCAACGCGTAGTCCACCTTGCGCACCTCCCCGAGGTCGGCGAAGTAAACGGCGTGGAACTCGGTGGTGATGCCGCAGGCGGCAAGGCGACGGTCGTAATTGAGAAGGGCCCAGGCCACGGGGAAGCGCACGCCGGGGCGCGGGCTGATCTCCTTCTCCAAACCGTCGTTGTGCAGATCGACCAGGCCGGGGAGGACGAGGCGGCCGCGGGCATCGATGACCTCTGCGCCGCCCGGATAAGCCCCAGGCCGGCGATCCTCGTGAACACCTGTGATGCGGCCTTCCTCGATCGCCACCGTCCCAGGATACACGATGGAGCGCGGCGTGAAGACGACGCCGTTACGGATCACGATTCTTTCAGCCATCGCCCATCACTCGCACGCCGCTCTCAGCTCGTGTTCCTCGCCGACGCCTCTCCGCAGGCCTTCCATGGAGGCTATCTCGCCACCGCTGGCCGAGCCCCTCAGCTCCCCTTCCTCGAGCAGGATCACCCTGTCCGCCAGGCGCAAGAACATCTCACGGTCATGAAAGACCCCGATGATGGTGGTTTCCATTTCCTTGGCCTCCTCGAGCATGGCCACGATGCGCTCACGGCTGGCGTAATCAAGCCCGGCCGTCGGCTCGTCCAGCAGTAAAAGCCGCGGCCGGGAGATCAAGCCCCGGGCGATATTCACCTTCTGTTGTTCGCCCCCGCTGAATAGCGTCGGGTATGAATGCCATAAAGACTTTGCCAGTCCGGCCCTTTCCAGGTACTCCTCCGCCTCGACGCGCGCGCGGTAGTCGTCGATCCCCCTCTCCCTCAGGGGCTCCGCGACCATGTCGAGGGCGGTAACGCGGGGCAGGGGGCGCAAGAACTGGCTGACGTATCCCATAAAGTCCCTGCGCAGCATGATGATCTCCAAATCCCCAAGCGAGGCCAGGTCCACGGCACCGTCCGGGGTCCTCAGCAGCATAGAACCTCTAGACGGCTTGTAGGTGCGGTATATGCATTTTATGAGGGTGGACTTGCCGCTTCCGCTGCGCCCGGCCACCCCCAGGAACTCCCCCCTCTCGACGTCGAAGCTCACCTCATGCAGCGCCCGGAGCCTTTTCCCGCCCAGGAGATGAAGGCAAAAAGTCTTTCCGAGTCCACGGACCTCTATGAGCCTCAATTTCCCTCCTTTTCATGCCATGCAGTTCACCAGCAGCTGGGTGTAGGGGTGCTGCGGATCTTCCAGGATCTGGTCGGTAAGGCCCGCTTCCACCAGGCGGCCGTTCTTCATCACCAGGGTACGATGCGCGAGCATGCGGATGACGCGCAGGTCGTGGCTGACCAGCAACATGGACACCCCCGTGCTCCTCTGGATGCTCTTGATGAGGTCCAGGATCTGGGCCTGCACCGATACGTCCAGCCCCGTGGTGAGCTCGTCGAGAAGCAACAGCTCGGGGTTATTGGCCAGCGCCTTCGCTATCTGCACCCGCTGCTGCATGCCCCCGCTGAAATAACGCGGCAGGTCGTCCAGGCGGTTCAGCGGGATCTCCGTGCGGGAAAGCAGCCCGGAGGCGCGCTTGCGCATGGCCCCCACGTGCCTGAAATCCGCCGCCAATAAACGCTCCGCGATATTGCCGCCGGCGGTGACGTCCAGGCGCAGCCCCGCCTTGGGATCCTGGTAAACCATACCCATGCGACGCCAGCGCAACTCCCGCCTGACCTCCATGTCCACCACCTCGCCCGCCCGCACCACTATGCCGGGAGGGCCTCCGAAACGGATGCATCCGGCATCCGGCTGCAGGTCGAGGTATATGCAGCGCAGTACGGTGCTCTTGCCCGACCCGCTTTCCCCCACCAGCCCGAGTATCTCGCCCCGCAGGATCTCGAAACCGACCCCCGCGCAGGCGACCACCGAGCCGCACCGCGGGCAGGTATTGCCCTCCTGCCCGTTGCCCTCCTGCCCGTCTCCCACCCCTCCCAGGCAATCGGGACAGCCGTTCCCGAATACCTTGGTCAGCTTTTCCACCGCCAGTACGCTGTTCATTTCAGGCTCCCGTCCTCTTGGCGCAGTATGCGGTATCGGAACAGCGATAGCTCCGCTTCCCGGAAATATCGTCCAAGATCTCGTCCAGATAGGATGAGGTGCTCCCGCATATCTCGCAGGCCCGTCCGGAAAAGCTCTCCACCCGGAAGGGATAGTCCTCGAACTCCAGGGGCTCCACCGCGGTATGGGGGGGCACGGCGTAGATCCGCTTTTCACGCCCCGCACCGAACAGGAAGAGGTTGTCGGCCATGTGCAGCCTCGGTACGTCCCACCTCGGAATAGGGCTCGGGCTCATGATGTAGTGGCCGCTCACCCTGACCGGATACCCGGCGCCCAGCATGATCTCATGGAAGCGGACGATGCTCTCATAAAGAAAAAGCCACATGGGAGTATAGTCGCCCTGCGCGTGCATGCGGCGGGTCTCCGCCTCGCTCGCCTCCAGCATGCGCAAGGGCTCCGGAAGGGGGACCTGCAGTACCAGGATCTGGCCGGCATGAAGGGGCTCCTCCGGAACGCGATGCCTGGTCTGGACGATGGTGGCGAGGGCCGTGTCCTCGGTGGTCCTGATCCCCGACATCTTCACCGCCAGGCGCCGGATATTGGCCGCGTTCACGCTGTGGTCGCATCCCTGGTCTATCACCTTCAGGACGTCCTCCGGACCCAGGAGGGAGAGGGTTACCTGCAGTCCCCCCGTTCCCCAGCCGCGGGCTATGGGCATCTCGCGCGAGCCGAAGGGCACCTGGTATCCGGGAATGGCCACCGCCTTGAGGATCTTTCTCCTGATCTCCCGTTTCGTGCACTCGTCCAGAAAGGCGTAATTATATCCATCGACTTCCCCATGCCGGCGCTCCACGGCATCAGACATCTCTGCTCATCACCTCTTCTTCTTTGTGCACGGACCGCAAGCGGTCCAGGGCGGACTGGAAGGTCACGTAGTGGGGAAGCTTGAGATGCTCCACGAAGCCCATGCTGTCGACGCCGTCTATGTGGTAGAGCACGAACTCCTGGTCCTCCGTGGGAGCCTGCGGGTTCTCCAGGCTGACGCACCGGTCCAACACCGACATGGCTATCGCCTTGCGCTCGTTGCGACCGAAAACGAGGCCGTATCCCAGGGGAAAGCGGGCGCCTTCCCCCTCCTCCCCCGTGAACGTGCCTACAAAACCTATACCCCCGCAGATCGCGTGGCATTCCGTGACCTCCACCTCGCCCACCGTTACCGCATCCCCGCTATAGGGGTGTTTCACCCGCAGCGGCATGCGGCCCACCCTGAGCTCGGCGATGGTGGGATGCACGGCGCCGTAGCCGCGCAGGGAGGCGTAGGCGAGGGCGGTCATGGCTCCGGTCTCGCCCCTGGCCAGGGCTTGGAGCCGCGCGCTGCGGTGCGCGGGAAAGGACAACCCGTGGGTGGTGACGTCATGCGGTTCCTGGCCCTCGGCGCGTTCCCTTGCGGTATGCGCGATTCCCTCCGCGTCCATGAGGTCGAGCACCGCCGGAAGGGCCGCCGGATCGGCCTCTTCCGCCTCCTCTTCCCCCATCTCTTCATCATTCGTCTCGCGCATGAGCGCGAAATCGAGCAAATGCAGGGCGTAGTCACGCGAAGCTCCCAGGATCTGGCCGCCAGGGATGTTCTTGAAAGCCGAGGATATGCGCCGCATCGGCTGCAGGTCGCCGGGAGCGCAGGGCAGCGAGTAACCCAGCCGGGGCAGGGTGGTCCGGTAGGCGCGGAGGAGGAACGCGGCCTCCATGAGATCGCCTTCGCTTTGCTTGACGGCCAGGGCGGCGAGCTCCGGCGCGTACAGCCCCCCTTCTCCCATGACCTGATCTACGGCCGCCCGTAACTGCTCCTCCACCTGCTTGACTTCCAGCAAAGGCGACCCGCCGCGCAGGCGGTTCTTTGCCGCAAGCCTCTCGGCCTCCCGTATCGCCTCCTCTCCGCCCTTCACGCTCACGTATCCCATCTCATCATCCCTCCGTCCCCAACCTCGTGGAACGGGGAAGGCAAGAGAGGCGGCCGTTTCGGTCGCAGAGGATGACCTCGGTGCCCATGGGGAAGGATCTCCTCGCTTGCGATATCGCCTCCACCTCTTCCTTCTTCAGCCCCAGCACATAAAGCGATCTCTCCCCCTTCACCCCCGGCCCGGAGAGGCGCAGGGCCTGTGGGCCTTCCGCTCTCCCCCAACGGTTCTCCGGCGCACGGTCCGCCCGCAACTCGTCAACCAGGTAGATCAGGGTGGCGCCCTCCTCCGGGTACTCGGGGGAGCCGCGCTTAGCCTTACTTGCCATCCCCCGCGAATCGCCACCGATGAAGAGGATGAAGTCGGCCTCCTCGACTCCCGCCGTCACGGCGCCGGTCGATCGGGAGACCTCACCTGCCAAGGATGGGTTAAGGACACCCTCGGTCATGGCGCAGAAGGACACCTCATGGTCGAGAAGGGTCCGCAAAATAGGCATATACGGCGTCGCGCCAGCATCCACCCCTCCGCCGCCATGATATGGGATGTCCACGATGATGCCCGGCTCCGCCATCGCCTTAAGCAGGGCGCGGAAAGTGGCTTGCGCCGTTTTTACGTCTTCCCGGATCATGGCCTCTCCGGCCTGCATCATCACACCTCCTCGAAATCGACCTTCGTTTTCATGATCTCGCCCCACTCGCGCCGCCTTCGGCGCGCCATGGCCTCGCGGTCCGCCAGCAAGGCTTTCTCCGCCTCCTCCCACATGGGATGTGAAGCCTCCGCGGCAGCGTCGATTATCGCCCCGTCCAGGGCCCGGCGCGCGTTGCGTCCCATGACCATGAACCATCCGCGCTTTCCCCCCACCTCCACCTCAGCCTGGGTCACCAGCACCTCCCCCAGGTTGAAGGGGATGCCCTCGACTATATCCGTGGCCCTCATCATCACCATCCCCACCTCGGGCTCTCGCACCAGCTCGAACCCGTCTTCGCCGGACAGCTTTTGCGCGAGTTCGCGCAAGGTCGGGTCGCTGCCGTCGGCGATAAGCCGAAATCTGCGAGCGCGCTCGGACATCCTCATCACCTCAACAGCGGCTCGGCGATGATCATCTTCCTCAGGCGGTCGGATCCCTTTTCCGTGAGCCAGATGATGGCGAAGACGACCATGAGGATCATCAGCAGCTCTCGGTACTTGAAAAGGCGCATGGCCACGATGAGCCGGTAACCTATCCCGCCGGCGCCCACGAAACCTATGATGATGGACGACCGCACGTTGATATCGAAACGGTAGAGGGTGTCCCCCACCAGCGAAGGAAGCACCGCGGGCAGAACGGCGAACCGCACCACCTGCAGCCTGGTGGCGCCTACCGCCGCCACCGCCTCGGGAGGTCCCGGGTCTATCTCCTCCATGGCTTCGCGGTAGAGCTTGCCCAGCATGCCTATGGAGTGGATGGCCATGGCCAGGGTGCCGGGAAAAGGGCCGAGCCCCACGGCGGTTATGAAAACGAGGGCCAGCACCACATCCGGGACGACCCTCACCACCTCGACGCCGAAACGGGAACCCATGCGCAGCACGCGGGGCATCCCGGTGTTGCCCGCCGCCAGTACGGCCAGGGGAAGGGATAGGGTGGCGGCGATGACCGTCGCCACCGCGGCCATCAGAACGGTATCCATGGCCGGCTTGAGCAGCGACGGCAGCACGCTCACATCCGGAGGGAAAAGCTGGCGCACGAACTTGACCATATTGGGAATCCCCTCCACAAGGGCTTGCGGGCTGAACCGGAGATAGATGCACGCCCCGACGAAAGCGCCTATTCCCAGCAACCACGCGAAGTAGCGCAGCCTAAGCCACTTTGGAAGCGTCGGCAGCTTTTCTATCGTAGATGTAATCGAGGTCTTCATCGCTCAAATCCGCCTTGCCGTCATATACCACCACCCCGTCCTTTATGCCCAGGACACGCTGGCAATACTTGCGCACCAGGTCCGGTTGGTGCATCACCGCCAGGGTGCATATTCCGCCCGCCTCGGTGATCTCCGCCAGTTGCATCATCACCTCGTCAGCGGTCCTGGGGTCGAGATTCGCCACCGGCTCATCCGCTAGGAGCACATGGCACCCCTGAAACCTCGCCCTGGCGAAGGCGACTCTCTGCTGCTCTCCACCACTGAGAGTCTCCGCCCTGCGGTGAGCGATGTGGCCCACGCCTAATCTCTCGAGATAGGAAAGCGCGGCGTCCTTATCCTCTTCGCTGAAACGGCCTACGATTCCCTTGAGAGTGGACATGCATCCCAATCTGCCCACCAGCACGTTCTCCAGCGCGGTCAGCCTGCCCACCAGGTTGAAGCTCTGGAAAACCATGGCAAAGTGGCGCCTTATCTCCCTCAACTCGCGGTCTCTCCACCCGGCGACGTCCAGCACCGTCCCGTTGTATTTCAGGAAAACGTCGCCGCCGTCGGGCTCGGTAAGGCGGTTAAGACAGCGCAGAAGCACCGTTTTCCCCACCCCGCTCAGGCCGAGGATCCCCACCATCTCGCCTTCGCCCACCTCGAAACTGACTTCCTTTAAGAGCGGCTTGCCGTCGGGCAATACCTTGGAAAGCTTGCTCACCGTCAGCATCCCGTTACACCTTCTTTCGAGCTTCGCTTCGCTCTGTCCGCCGCAAACGGCACCGGTTTCAAGTCCGCCTGCGGATCACAGCATGCCCTGCGATTCCGCAAGATCGCGGATATACTGGTAATCGCTGTCCGTGGCTTTGACCCAGCACTCCTCCTTCTCCCCGAAGGTATCGACGATGGATTTCATCGCCTCGGGGTCCTTTTCTGCTACTTCCAGGAGCGCCTGCTGGAGCTTTTTCTTCAGCCCTTCATCAACGTCGCTTCTTACCGACCACGGCGAGTGCGGTATCTCGCTGGATTTCCAGATGATCTGCACCTTTTCCGGATCCAGCACCCCTCCCTGAACGGCCTTTTCGTACCCCGGAAGGAAGATCGCTCCCGCCTGCACCTTGCCGGACGCCAGGGCCGCCGCCACCGCGTCGTGCCCACCCGCGAAGATGGTGTTGCGGAAATCCTTGTCCGGATCGATGCCCACCGAGGTTAAATATCCCCTGGGCACGAGGTTTCCCGAGGTCGAGGCGGGGTCGACGAAGGCGAAGTCGATCTCCTTGGCTTTGGCCTTGAGATCGTCGATGCTCGTTATTCCCGTTTCCTTCAAGACCACTATGGTGCTGTAATAGCCGGTGAGCTTGCCCGTCTCCTTGTCGCCGCCGGCCGCGATAGCCTCCGCGTTTGCGCGCTTATGCGCGAGCACATAGGAGAAGGGGCCGAACAAGGCGGCGTCGATATGCTTGTTGGCCATGGCCTCGATGACCCCGGTGTAATCGGTGGCGGTGGAGAACTCCACCTCTTCCACCCCGAGTTCCCTTTTGAGGTATTCCACCATGGGCTTGGAGTTCTCCTGCAGCGCGGTCATGTCCATGCCGGGCACGATCCCTATTCTGAAAACCTTCTGCCCATCGGAGCATCCGGACGTCAGGAAGATCAGGGCCAACGCCGCCATAGACAATAAAGATGTCGCCAATAGGCCATGCTTTGTGCGCAGGGCATGTTTATGGCGCTTTCCCCCATACAACGACCTCATCTGACCAACCTCCTTTTCCTCACCAGACCTGCACACGACAGGAGACCACCTGTCCGACCAAGGAAAGGATATGGGGGGAAGCTTAAGATGCGGTAACGCTCTCTTTCAATCTTGGTTAAATCTTGTTGTTTTTTTTCGGCATCGGGCGACCGCCGGGAACAAGGCGATTTTGCCGCTGAGCATGCTCATAAATGATGGTGCCCGGGGCGGGAGTCGAACCCGCACGGGTTTCCCCGAGGGAGTTTAAGTCCCTTGTGTCTACCGGTTCCACCACCCGGGCACGCATTATGAGGGTAAAACCACAATATCATAAAAATCATGGCCTTTGCGTCGCCGCCGCGGTGAACCCCGCCCTTTTTGCGCCCCCTGTAGGTCTGGTCCGCTGAAGCCTTCCAGCGAGACGCGGCGGGAGCGGCAAATAAGACGGGTCGCGGCTGAAGGACGCGTCGGAAGCAGGATTACGACCTGGAAGGTTCTTCCTCGCCGAACCCTTGGCCCGCCCGCTACCCTTCCCTCGCGGCCAGGGCCGCGTGCACCGCCTCCACCAGGTCGGAGGGCTGGAAAGGCTTGGTCATGTATATGTCCGCGCCCAGGGACTTGGCCTTGCGGACGTCCTCCTCCATGTTGCGCACCGTGAGCACGATCACCGGGATATCCCTGGTCTCCTCGTCCCCCTTGAGCATGCGTAGGATATCGAACCCGCTCACCTCCGGCATCATGATGTCGAGGATGATGAGGTCGGGCTTGCCTCCGGCAATGGGTTGCCTGGCCTCCTCCTGGCCTCCCATGCCCACGATCTGGAAACCCTCCACCTCGAGGATGATCTGCACCAGGCGGTGCATGGCGGGCTCGTCGTCGATCACCAGAACCTTTTTCTTGTCCATGGCATTATCAGCGCTACGCTACTCCTTCCTCGACCCTCATCGCATATGCGAAAGGGGCGTCCTCACGCCCCATAACAGTTTACTATCTTGCGGCCGCAGGCGCTACCCGCGTAGCGGTTTTCGCCCCCCGAGGTCCGGCGGTTGCCCAAACCGCTCACGGTTATCGAGGATACCGCCATGCTACGGCGCCGTTGCGGGCAGGAGGGGCATGCCTGTCCCCGTCGGCTTTAAAGGCAACGGCTTGATGTATGCAATGAGCGCAACTCTCCGTCCGCTCTTCACCCGGCGTTGCGGGCCATGACCTGCGCCGTTCACGCGCAGGCGACCATATGGCCGGTTTTCCATACGGTAGTCCGGGGTGCTGGTCATACCGTCGCCTGCGCATCTCCGAAGGCCGCGGTTATGGCCAAGGCGTCGAGGATATCCTTCTCGCTCACCAGCACTTCCTCCCACGCCGCGGCGCGCATGAGGGCGCGCAACACCGCCGCTCCCCCCACGATGACGTCGGCGCGTCCCGGCTCCAGGCGCATGAACTCACGCCGCTCGGCCAGGGAAAGGGAGCTAAGGCGGCCGTAGATCGCCTCCACCTCGCCGCGCCTGAGGCGTGAATGATGGATGGCCTCCGTATGGTACCTTTCCAGCCCCATGTTCAGACCCGACAGGGTGGTGACCGTGCCCGCCAGACCCACCACCAGCCCGGGACCAAGGGACGCCGTCTCCTCCGCCAATGGCGTCATGATGCCGTCAAGGTAAAGCTCCATGCTCTCGAGCTCGTCGCGGGCGGGGGGGTCGGAGTGCAGGAACCTCTCGCTCATGCGCACGCAGCCCACCTCCAGGCTGCGCTCCAGAAGGATGTCGCCTCTCCTTCCCGCCATGATCTCCGTGGATCCGCCCCCGATGTCGAATACCACCACCGGTCGTCCCGCGGTTTCCTGCTCGCCCAGGTCGTAGGTGGCTCCCAGGAACGACAGCGCGGCTTCCTCTCTGCCGCTGATCACCCGGGGGGCGGTTCCCAGTACCCTTGCCGCGGCGTCGAGAAAGGGGTCCGCGTTCACGGCGTCCCTGGCCGCGCTGGTGGCCGCCGCGCTCCGCGCTTGCACTCCCTCCAGCTCCATGAGCGCCCGGTACTCGCGCAGGGCCGCCAGGGTGCGCTCCATCGCTTGCTCCCGCAACACGCCGCTGCCGTCCACTCCCTGTCCCAGGCGGGTGATGGTCATGCGCCGGTGAAGGGTCTCCAGGGCGGGTCGCTCCCGGCTCCCGGCGACCTCGGCTACCAGCAGGCGCACGGAGTTGGTGCCTATATCCACCGCCGCGACCTTCACCGCCCCAAAATCACCTCCTCCCCTGCATGAAGGGGGCGCAGTCTCCCCTGCACTCCTCCAGCTGCACCTCTCCCAGCTGCGCGGCCACCTCCGCTCCCACGGGGTTTTTCCCGCCTGCCAGGAAATGGGCGAGGTGGGCATGGAGGCATTTCATACCCCCCTGCGCCGTTCCCCCCACCCCCTCGCGCCGCGAGAAATAGCGCCGGCATCTCTCCAGCACCCCCATCCGCTCCGCCCACCTCGCCCTCTCCTCCGCGTACTCTCGCTCCGCCCGGCGCAAGCCCTCCACCAGTGCGGGATCGCCTTCCATCCTGCCGCGCAGTCTGTCCCTGAAATCCCCGCCCTCCAGGCGGGATACCGAGCGCTGCAATAGGGGGCAGGTGAGCCAGTACAGGGTCGGAAAGGGCGTGCCGTCCGGCAGTAAGGGCGGGGTGGCGATCACCTGCACCACGCCGTGGGGGCAGCGCGAAGCCACCCTGATGTCTCCCCGCAGGGGCCGTCCCAGTTGCCGCTCCGCCATGCTTCTGTCCGGCGGGTCGATGCACACATCGTTCATTTCCACATATCATAACAGCAGCCGCGCCTCGCCGGGCCCGAGGCGCGCCTGGGGGAGGGCGATACCCTATTTCGGCCTCGAGGCCATGAAGATCTTGAAGGTGGCCACGGCCTTTTCGTTGCCTTCGTGGTCCACGATCTTCTGCTGAAAGGTGACCACCCCGCCGAGCTCGCTTTTCTCCTTTTTCTCCGTCACCTCCGCCTCCACGTGGATGGTATCCCCGATCTTGGTGGGCCCGACGAAGCGCACGCGGTCCATGCCGTAGAAAGCCACGATGGCGTAGTCGGTGAGGGGCATTAGCCCCGAGGCTGCGGAGAGCACCAGCATGCCGTGGGCGATCCTCTCGCCGAAGGGGCTCTTGGCGGCATACTCCTTGTCCACGTGCAAGGGATACCAGTCCCCGCTGAAGGCGGCGAAATTCACTATGTCCGCCTCGGTGATGGTGCGGCCTCGGCTGACGTAAACGTCACCGACCTCGAAATCCTCGAAATACTTCATCTCTCCCTCCTTTTCCGACGGCCGTTAAACCCTGATGCCGCCTGTGATTATATCCTAAAAACCCGCCCCGCCCTTACCGGCGGTCGCCGCGGCGGGCGCGCGACCATCCACCCTTAACCGCGAGGCGTCGGGCCTGTCCCCCGCCCACCTCTGTCCCTGGACCTGTCGGAGGTCCCTCGCCTCGCACGCCCCGCCGTGCACTTCCGGGAACGCGGCTGCTGCTTGCCTTTCCGACTCCATGCGGTTAATCTATTTATGCCACCTAAATATTAAGTAGTGGTTAATAGTCGGTAAGGCGAAAGGAGCGGGGAATGGCACTGAGTCTGTTTTTTAACCAGGAACACGAGATGCTGCGCCAGAGCATCCGCGAGTTCGTGGAAAAAGAGCTGGCGCCCCACGCGGAGGAGTGGGAAGAGGAGGGGATGTTCCCTGACTGGGTGTTCAAGCGCATGGGCGAGCTGGGATACCTGGGCCTCCACTACCCCGAGGAATACGGGGGAGGCGGGGGCGACTACTTCACCAACATCGTGCTGGCGGAGGAGATAACCCGTTGCGGTTCCGGCAGCCTGGGCATGGCCATCGCGGTACAGGTGGGCATGGCCACCCCGCCCATCCTCGCCTTCGGCACCGAGGAACAGAAGCAGAAGTACCTCGTGCCGGCCATCAAGGGCGAGAAGATCGCCTGTCTCGGTATCACCGAGCCGGGCGCCGGCTCCGACGTCGCCGGCCTGAGCACCTTCGCGGAGAAGATCGACGGGGGCTGGAGGGTCAACGGCAACAAGATCTTCATCACCAACGGTTACCGCGCCGACTTCATGACCCTGGTCGCCCGCACCGAGAAGACCAAGGGCTACAAGGGCATGAGCCTTTTCCTGGTGGACACGGACACGCCGGGCTTCGTGGTCAACCGCAAGCTCGATAAGGTGGGGTGCCGGGCGTCCGACACCGCCGAGATCTTCTTCGAGGACATGGTCATCCCCGAGGACGCCCTGCTGGGCGAGGAGGGCCGCGGCTTCTACAACATCATGTGGGAGCTGCAGGGGGAGCGCCTCATCGGCTCCGCCCTGGCCATCGCCGGCGCCAAGCTCACCTTGGAGGGGGTCATCGCCTACACCAAGGAAAGGGTGCAGTTCGGCAAGCCCATCTGCAAGAACCAGGCCATCGCCCACCGCCTCGCCGATCTGGCCACCAAGATCGAGGCGGCGCAGTCGCTCATCTATATCACCGCCTGGAAGGTGGACCAGGGAGAGTACCCGGTGAAGGAGATCTCCATGGCCAAGCTCATAAGCGCTCAGGTGGCCTTCGAGGTGGCGGACGAGGCCCTGCAGTTCATGGGAGGCTACGGCTACATGATGGAGTACCCGGTGCAGCGCTCCTGGAGGGACGCGCGGCTGGGGCGCATCGGCGGCGGCACGGACGAGATCATGCGCGAGATCATCGCCACCACCATGGGCCTGTACGCCTAAAGGATCCCGCTTAGACGAGGGGCGCGGGTGACCGCGCCCCATTTCGATGCTTGTTAGCCCCCGGCCAGGGAGAAAGGCGGCTCCTCTCGCTCGGGTCAGGGGAGATAGACGGTGGCCTCTCCGCCCTTGAGGACGTCGCTGCCGTCGGCCTTCTCCGCCCACACGTCCAGCACCACCAGATTGCCCTCGAGCTTCTCCCTCACCTTGCCCTTGAAGATCACCGTGTCGCCGGGGATGACCATGCCGCGGAACTGGCAGGAGAGCTTCTTGAGATAGCCCGGGTCGCCGATCCAGTCCACCACCGTCTTTCCCAGAAGCGCCATGTTGAAAAGCCCATGGGCGATGACGTCGGGGAGCATGGCGACGTCCTTGGCGAAATAGGGGTTGGTGTGGATGGGGTTGAAGTCGCCGCTGGCCCCGGCGTAGATCACCGCGTCCATGCGGTCGAACTGGTGGGTGAAGGAGGGGATCTCCTGCCCCACCTGCACGTCTTCGTATTTGAGGCCGCAGAGTTCCGCCATATCCATCAACCTCCCCTGATGATGAAGGTCGCGCGCGAGCGGCAGACCAGCTCGTCCTTCTGGTTGCGCGCCTCTCCCTCGTAGACCACGAAGTCGAGGTTGCCCTTCTCGTAGATGTCGGCGATCTTCCCCGTCTCCGTGATCACGTCGTTGGGCTTGACCACCGTGAACCACTCGAACTCCTGCGCTCCATGCACCAACATGGCCAGGTTGAGCTTTATCTCCTGGTCGAGCAGCACCATGCCCGCTCCCCGCAGCGCATACACGGCGGCGAAATTCGGCATGCCGATGATGTCGCCGTATTTGGTGGTCTTGGCGAACTCCTCGTCGTGGTAGATGGGGCGGTTGTCCTTGGCCGCCGCCGCGTATTCACGCATCTTCTCGCGGCCGATCTCGTACTTCAGCGGCCCGTAGGTCTTGCCGATCCATTTGTGATCTACCATGGCCTCACTCCTTTCACAGTCTTCCCCTCCCCGGCAAGAGCAAGAAGATTCTATCACAGAGGAAAGGGAAGGGTCTTATGCCTGGATCCGAAACACCTTTAACCCTATTATTCCCAACCAGGTGTTCAGCGCTTCGGCCCTGCGCGCAGAATATGGGGGTCGTGGATAGCGGGGGTCGTGGATGGGGGAAACCCCGGCGTCGGCATCACGGCTGCGCGTCGACCCGTTCCGGATCCTCCGCCGAGGCTCTCTCCGGATCCCGCGGAAATGCGATGCGCAGGGCTCTGCCTTCTCCGTCTCCGTCGGCTCCCGGGTTCCTACCTTTTACGTTATCGCCCATGCTCGCCCGGTCTGGTAACGTTATCCTCCTCCATGGCGCGCGCTATCCTAGGCTTACGGCTCGCACGCGTAGAGGGGAAAGGAAGGCCGGCTCCTCGAACCCTGTACGCGATCACCCGTCCAACAGGCGTGACTTCCATCGCTTTCCGGTACGAAGAGCCGGTCTCCTCAGCGCAAGAGCGTCTATTCGCCGCCGCGGTTTCGCGCCTGGGTCCCGTCGCCGTCGCAGGTGCCGTCCTGCAGCCGCTCACGTACGCGGTCGCAGTCGCCGGGGCACTCACCTGCTTGCGCCGCCTGTCCGCCGGGCTCACCGGCGTTCACGGCGCCCTCACCGGCGCGGTTGCGCGCCTGGGTCCCGTCGCCGTCGCAGGTGCCGTCCTGCAGCCGCTCACGTACGCGGTCGCAGTCGCCGAGGCACTCTTCCTCCATGCCCACGCAGTGTTCGGCCCTTATGCGATCGCTCTCGCCGTTATTGCGAGCAGCGAAGCCATAGGCCCCGCCCGAGGCGTTAAGCCCGGCGTCTTTTCTCTCGCCGCTTGCCGTCCCGGCCGCGACCGCCGCTCCCACGGAAACGATCAGCGCCGTCGCCAGGACCAGCGCCGCTATCACCGTGCCTTTCCTCTTCATCGTACACAACCTCCTTCCTATAAAAATTCTTACTTGCCTCTGTATGTGAATACGAGCGAGCGGCTTGGCATATACGCGCCCGCTCGAAGGATCTCTGACGCATAAGCGGAGAGGACGGCTTGCTTTCGCGCGGCCTTTATGCGTGGAAGGTCATCCCTTCGGGTTGCCGTTATCCAGTCATATCGAGGCGGGAAGCGCAAGCGCAGCATGGCCTTTGTGCATAGGAGGCCACCCTTTGGGAATCCGTGGCGCGCCTGTAGTAAAAGGTTTGCTCATGGGTGGTTTGCACATAATATACTTCAGGCGGGTGGATGAAAAGATCATGGCGAAAAGCGCGTTCATATGCTTTGATCGCTGCGTATTAAAAGATGAAGGCATGAAAGGAAGACCGATTGGCGCCCCTCGAGGAGCTTGCGATAAAAACGGCCGCAGGCGACCGCGAAGCTTTCGCGGAGCTATACCGAGCGCTGGTCGAGCCGGTGTTCCGCTACCTGTACTGGAGCATGGGATCGCGCGAGGACGCGGAGGACCTCGCGGAGGAGGTGTTCGTCAGGGCGCTGCTGAACATGGGGTCGTTTAACCCCGCGCGCGCGCCGCTAAAGGCCTGGATCTTCCGCATCGCCCACAACCTGCTCGTGGACCATCAGCGCAGGGGGGCCAGGAGGAGGCGGGAGGAGCTGGACGAGCGCGTGGTGGACGATTCCAAGCCGGTGCCGCAGCGGATCGAGGAGGAGGAGCGGGCTCGGACGTTGCGCGAAAGCCTGCGGGGCCTCCCTTCCGCTCAGAGACAGGTGATAACGATGAAATATTTCGCCGGGATGAGCAACGCGGAGGTGGCCAAGGCGCTGGGGAGGAGCGAGGGAGCGATCAACGCCCTGCAGCACCGCGCCCTGCGCAGCTTGGGAAAGACCCTACGGGAACTCGGCTGGGAGTAAGGTAGCCATGAGAGCGAGGGAGAGGAAAGAACTGGAAACGGCCGCGGAATCGTTTCTCGCGCGCATGGAAGGACCGCCTGCATCCGACCGTCTGAGGGAATTCGGGGCACAGAGGGCGTGGGCGAGGGCGGAATCCCTCAGGGACTTCGGAGCCGGGCGCAAAGCCGCGCACGCCGCCCGCAGCCCGGCCTTGCTTCGGCATGTCCTGGTGACCTGCATCGCCCTCATCCTGGCTATGATGCTCTCCACCACCGGCGCCTATGCCCTCTCCTACGGGGCGCAGCCCGACTCGCCGCTCTACGGCGCCAAGATCTTCTTCGAGCGGGCTCGCATCGCCTTGAACGCGTCAAGCCTGGAGGACGCGCGCCTGGAGATGGAGTTCTCACGTCGGCGCATAAAGGAGATCGAGGCCCTGGCCTCACGCGGCAGCGAGCGGGGTTCGGAACGCTGGCTCAGGGAATACGAACGCAACCTGCGGGGCGCCGGCGACATCCTCGAGAAAGCCTACGGCGAGGAGGCGAACTCCCTTTCCCTGCGCTTCCACGAAGAGCTTATGTCGCAAGCTCTTCTCATGG
>JACVJD010000049.1 GCA_015711825.1 Candidatus Solincola daggyaiensis | reverse complement strand
GAACACCCGTGACGCCATCTCCGCCACGGCGGGAATAGCCAGGGGGCTCGATCTCACCCAAGAGCTGCGCGCCTTAGGAAACCCCACCCTCATCGTCTTCGGGGATAAGGACAAAAACGTCAACCCCAAGGAGGCCTTGCGCCAGAAAAGAGAGCTGGCCAACCCTTACCTGGCGATGATAAAAGGCAGCGGTCACTGCCCCCATTGTGAGCGTCCCGACCTCTTCAACACCATCTTGTCGGAGTTCCTGGGCCAAGAGGGACCGTGAGCCGGTGAGCGGACTTCGCGCCTCGCTCCGCAGCGAGGCGGTCATGACGAAACGGTCAGTGGCGTGCCTGGGTCCAAAGTCTCCCGTTTTATTATGCGTAGGGTCCTTCTTGCGGGATCATCCTACCACGGACAAAGCAGATAGGGGCGTGCCTGAGTCCAGGGTCTCTCATCAAACCATATAACCCGAGCCCGTGAAAACCTTCTCATGCAGCATCCCTACTCGGAATCTCCCGATTCCCCCGGCGCCCGGAAGGGATCGAGGAAGTCGGTGAACACCGACTCGCAGGGGTGGCCGTAGGTCACCAGCATGCGTCTCTTGGCCGGCAGCATGATGAGGGAACAGGTGGTGGTGAAGTAGGGGCCGTGCCTGCATATGGTGTTGTCATCGCCCCGGCCGCTCTCGCCGTGGTCACAGAAGACGTCGAGAAGCTCGCGCATGCTCACCGTCTCCAACGCCCCCAACAGCATCTCCGCCCTCTCTTGCCGCAACTCGCTCGACTCGTGCACGCGCACTCCGCGCATGGCCCGCACGTTCTTGCTGGTGTAGTAGGCGTTGCGCGGGATGTCGTACGAGGTCATATCGCGGCAGAGGTAGTGGTTGGCGTTGATGAGCAACCCGTCCACCGCTTCCCTGACCCCGCTGAAATTGGAGGACAGCTCCACCGTGGCCATGTCCCCCGAGGCGTCGGCGACCAGCAAGATCGCCCCCCCGGAGCGTTTCCCCTCGCCGAGGAAATCCACCGCCTCGCGTGTTGTGGCACAATTTTCCAAGGCCTCCTGCACCAGTATGGATATGGGGACGTTTACCTTCGGCATATCGGTGCCGTGCCCGTAATTATAGCTGATGCACAAACCGTGCTCGTTCATGCCGTCGTGACATCCCGCCATGGGGGCAGCGATCACGCAGAGGGTGGAGGCCACGGAGGGCGAAGAGCAAAGGCGCGTGGCGTAGTACGGCTGGAAGAACTCCGGATAATCGAAGTTCTTTATCAGCATGGGCTCGCCGAGAGCGCTTCGCTCCGCGTCCACCCCCGCCGCGGTGCACGCGCCGAGGCGGTAATTTATCCTCGCGAGGGCCGACTCCGCCGCCAGAGCCAGGAAGAGGTAGGAGATGTCCACATCCGCGCCCCTGGCGATACCTTCCATGCGCTCCTTCTGGTTGGGATAGTATTCCGAGAGGTCGTTGTATATCTCTCCCACCGCGCGTTTCGCCGCCAGGCTCAGGTAAGCCTTCACCGGCAGGAGGGGCGGCTTCTCCACCTGCAGGGCCTCGACCTCCGCGAGCCTGGAGATGAGGTGCCTGATCGCCTCGCCCATCTGCAGGCCCTGCTGGTAGCCGAGCTCGTAGTGATCCCCTTGCAGGTCGAACAGGCGCACCTGCCTCCTGCCGAGGCTGGCGCCGTCCCCTATGGTAGTGCCGAGTTCAAGCGGCCCAAGCATCACGGACCTCCTCCGCCGGTCGTGCCTTAAGCCCCCGAATATATTAACCTAATATCAACGCTACAGCGAGAGCGAGACCGTGTTCGCCATGCTTGCAGACTAAGGCCGGTTTGTCGCGACAAAGCAAGGCCGCCATAACGAAAGCCGAGGAGTGAAGATCATGTCGGAGAGCAATGGTCCGACCCTGGAGAGATTCCGGGGATGCCTGCTGGGCCTGGCGGTGGGAGACGCACTGGGTATGCCCCTGGAGGGCATGCGCGCGTCGGAGATAAGGAGGCAGTTCGGGCGGGTGAGGGATTTCCTCGCCGCCCCCTGGAGGATGCTGGAAGCGGGTCAGTGGACGGACGATACCAAGATGGCGCTCTGCCAGGCCCGCAGCCTCGCCTCCAGGGGCGGTTTCGATCTCGAGGACACGGCACGCGAGTTCCTGGCCTGGTACGAGTCCAGGGACTGGAGAGGCATCGGCGGCGCCACCTACGATTCCATGCAGCGGCTGAAGGCAGGCGTTCCCGCATCCGCAAGCGGCATGAAGGGCGAGCTGGCGGCGGGCAACGGCGCCGCCATGCGCATCGCCCCCCTTGGCCTGGTCGATTGCCTCGACCTCGAGAGGATGCGCGCCCATGTCGACGCCTCCACGCGCATCACCCACGACAACCCCGAGGCGGTGGCGGGCAGCCTCGCCATAGCCTACGCCGTCGCCAGGGCTTCACGCGGGGACCTCGAGCCTTCCCTTCTCATCGCCGATACCGTCGCCTTCGTCGGGCCCTCCAAGGTGGCGGAAAGGCTGGAGATGGCCGGCCGCTTCCTCGAGCAAAGGATGGAAGCGGACGAGGCCTTGGCCCGACTGGGGACCGGGGGCTACGTGGTGGAAAGCGTCGCAAGCGCCTTTTTCTCCTTTCTGCGCACGCCCAGGGATTTTGAGGAAACCCTCTCCCTGGCGGTAAGCGGGGGCTTGGACACGGACACCGTCGCGGCCATGACGGGGGCGATAAGCGGCGCCTACAACGGCCTTCTCTCAATCCCAGAGAGATGGCGCAACAGGGTGGAGGCGGCGGAGGATATCCTGGAGATCGCGGCGCGCATCTACGCCCTCGTGGGGGCATGAAAACTACGGCTTTAGCCGTAGAGGAAAGAACCTGCGAGATGCGGTCGAGGACGCGATTTCAGCCCTCGGCGGGATAAAGGACGGGCTGGGGTGGGGCGGTTTGGAAGTGCTTTCGCCGGGATACAATTATCTTATAGGGGCGGCATGATAACCGGACTGACCCCCGGCAGGTCAGGAAGGGAAACTCTGAAAAAAAGGGGGACGCCATGGAGACGCCGGAGATCGAGTTCATGCTCTATCTGCTCACGCGCTACATCAAGACCAACGGCATCGACGCCGACAAGGTGACGGTGGCGGAGCTGATGGAGAACATCAACGTGAACCTAACGCCCATAGGCGGCGGCTGATAAACCGACCATTAAAACGCCTTCTTACCTTAGGTTTCCGTTGCCGCCGGTGAATCGGGCGACGTTACCCTCTCCGCATGGCATCGCTTGCGCACAACACTAGCGCCGGCGCCGTTGCCCACCCATCGCCAAGCCTACGACTGCTCCGCGAGGAAAAAGCGACGGGGATCGAAAATCCTCACGTCGTAGAGTTCATCCAGGGTCGGCTCGTCCACCCTGCGCAGCTCGCGCGCCACGGACAATTCCCAGCCGCAGGCGGCGCGTATGGCCTCCACCGCCTCGCGCTCCGAGGACGCCACTCCCGGGAAGTACGCCGTGAGCAGGAAATCCTCTCCGCCGGGGGGCTTTTCGAACACCCCCATGGTGGTCACCAGGGTCCGCACCCTTTCCCCGGGGGCGGTGATGTAGGAAACGCGCTCCGGTGTACGCAGCTTATCCTGGCTCACGGTAACCAGCACCTCCCGAGCCCCCAAGGCCACATCGCAGGCGCCGCCGGACCCCACCAGGAAGAGATGGTACTCGGGTACCTTGGTGGAATTGATATTGCCGCGTATGTCCACCTGCCCTGCTCCCAGGGCGCCGATGGCGCGGTTGCTGTGGGCACCCACCATGGACCCGAGCACGGTGACGATATCGGTGAGCATGGTGCAGGTGGGGATGTTTCGGAAGTTGAAGATGAACGGGTCGCCTGGGCGCGGTGCGTAACCGAAAAAACCCACCTCCGCCATGAGATCCACGCCGCGCCCTTCGCGCCGCAGGTCGTACCATGCCTTCCAGGCGGCGAGGTTGGAGGCCCCGATGCCCGCCAGGATAGCTCGGTATCCCTCTTTCCTCACCTTCACCGCCAGCAGGCGGGCCGCTTCCACCACCATAAGCTCGGCCGCGCCGCAGGAGGCGGAGGCGCTGATGCCCGAGGCGCGCGTCGCCAGCTCCGACTTCCAGGAATCCGAGGCCGCCCTCCCTTTGAGGTGCCATATCCTCTCGAAGCCGAGTTTCTCCACATAGGCATTATGATCCTCGACGCCCAGGACCCACTCCTTCACCCACCTCTCTATCCTCTCCTCGCTCCTGCAGGCCTCCCTGAGCTCGAGCATGAACTCCTCGTCCTCGGCGTAGGAGTCGAAATCCTTCATGCCCTGGTTGGAGGCGCCCGAGGGGTGCACCCCCAGAGGCGCCGGACACACCGCCCTCACCAGGTAACCCGGGATCTTGACGAAGTGGGAATGTCGGCGCAGGAAAGAGGTCGGCACCACCTCCTCCACGGTCACCAGCGCTCCCTCCCTGGCCGCGAAGGCCGCGTGGACGCCCTCGGCATAGGGGGGCGTCATGAGCACGTTGCCCGTCGCGTCCGCCGCCCAGGCGTGGAGCAGGGCGAGGTCCGGACGCAGGGCACGTACCATCCCCACCTCCCCTCCGGGCATCTCCACGACGCGGAAGTCCGCGGCGTTTTCCTCCTGCATGGAGCTTCCCTTCAGGGAATGGGTAGGCATCCACTCCACCCCCAGGGCGCCCGCCATGAGGCGCTGGGGCAGCGTGAGCACCGTCCAGTTCTCGATCTCCACCCGCCCCGCGCGGAAGGCCTCCTGGTAAACGCGATTAGGACCCGGGAAAGGGTACGAGTCGCCGCAGAAGGTGGTGATGAGCCTGCGGGCAAGGCCTCCGTACACCAAGAGAACCATGTTGGCTATAAACCCCAGGGAGGATACGGTGAAGCCGGGGTCCTTGCCCCAGAAACGCCTGCAGATCTCGTAAACCGCGGCGTTCGGCCTCATATAGGCGTGGCCGATATGCAGGTGCATGCCCGGCCGCACCAGGGACGAGATCGCCTCCTTTAAGCCCATTACCTTGCTCTCCGAGGGCTCCTTCTCCGCCAGCTCGACCTTGTCCGCGACCCGCCCCTCGAAAACGCTGAACATGGGTAATCACCTCGAATTTTGCTCGTGCCGGAAGCGGCGGGGTTTCTGCTATACTATATCACATTGCGCTACCCGGGCTCGGGTAAAAGAGCGGCCGTGTGGCCGGAAGACAAGGAGGAGATGAGGTCATTGCTCAAGAAACTGCTCACACCGTTAAAGGTCCACAACCTGGAGCTCAGAAACCGCATCGTGATGACCGCCATGCACCTGAACTTCACCCCCGACGGTAAGGTGAACGACCGCATCGTGGCCTTCTACGAGGAGAGGGCGCGGGGAGGCACCGGGTTGATCATCGTGGGCGGGAGCATCATCGACGATCACGCCGGCGCTTACTGGCTGCTGGACATGCGCGACGACGCCTGCATCGAGGGACACTCCATCCTCGCCCACGCCATAAAGCGCCACGGCGCCGCCGCCGCTTGCCAGCTCTACCATGCCGGTCGCTACTCTCACTCCATGACCATGGAGGGGAGGCAGGCGGTGGCCCCCTCGCCGGTGCGTTCCCGTTTCACCAACGAGGAGCCGCGGGAGATGACCCTGGAGGACATCAAGAACACCATAAAAGCCTACGCCGACGCGGCGCTGCGGGTGAAGAAGGCCGGCTATGACATGGTGGAGGTGCTGGCCTGCACGGGGTACCTCATCTGCCAGTTCCTCTCGCCGGTGACCAACCTGCGCACGGACGAGTACGGCGGCTCCTGGGAGAACCGCATGCGCTTCGGCCTGGAGGTGGCGGACGCGGTGCGCGAGGCGGTGGGCCCGGACTTCACCGTGGGCTTCCGCATCGCGGGACACGACTACATCGAGGGCGGCAATACCAACCGGGAATGGGCGCTCTTCGCCGCGGAGCTGGAGAGGCACGGGGTGGACCTCATCAACGTCACCGGCGGCTGGCACGAGACCAGATTGCCCCAGCTCCCCATGTCCGTGCCCCGCGCCGGACTCGCCTACCTCGCGGCGGGGGTGAAACAGGCCGTAGGAGTGCCGGTCATCGCCTCTAACCGCATCAACGACGTCTTCGTGGCCGACGAGATACTGCGCATGGGCATGGCCGACCTGGTGGCCATGGCGCGCGGCCTCATCGCCGATCCCGAGATCGCCGTCAAGGCGGCGGAGGGCAGGTACGAGGAGATCACCCACTGCATAGGCTGCAACCAAGGCTGCTTCGATCACGTCTTTTACCTCCAGCCCGTCACCTGCATGCTCAACCCTCGCGCCGGGCGCGAGCTCGATTACAAGGTCGAGCGCGCCAAGACCCCCAAACGCGTGGCGGTGGTGGGAGGGGGCCCCGCGGGCATGAAGGCCGCCCTCACGGCGGCTCAGCGCGGCCATGACGTGACCCTCTTCGAGAAGAGCGACGTGCTGGGAGGCCAGCTCAACCTCGCCGCCGTGCCCCCGGGGCGCGAGGAGTTCTGGACCGCGGTGGAGGACCTGGACGTCCAGCTCGACAACGCGGGCGTGGAGCTGCGCCTGGAGACGGAGGCCACGGCGGAGATGCTCAAACGCGAGGGCTTCGACACCGTGGTGGTGGCCACCGGGGCGCGCCAGGCCGTCCCTCCCATCCCCGGCATCGACGGGCCCAACGTGGTCATGGCCTGGGATGTGCTGGAGGGCAAGGAAGACCCAGAGGGCCGAAACATAGTCATCATCGGAGGCGGAGCGGTGGGATCGGAGACGGCCATGTACGTGGCCAGCATCGGCACCATCTCCGCGGAAGCCCTCTTCTATCTCTTCATGAACAACGGCGAGGACGTGGATACCCTGCGCGAGCTTTGCAGCCGCGGCATCAAAAGGGTAACGGTCATCGAGATGCTGGACAAGATATGCCGCGACGTGGGCATCTCCACCCGCTGGACCATCCTGCAGGACATGCGCAACCTGGGGATTGAGACGCGCAGAAACGCGGTGGCCAAACGCATCGAGGAAGGTAGGGTCATCGTGGAAACGGACGGTCGGGAAGAGGAGATACCCGCCGATACAGTGATCATCGCCGCCGGCTCCTGCCCCGCGGGCGAGCTTTTCGAGGAGCTGAAGGACTCCGGCATGGAGGTCTATACGGTCGGCGACGCCAAGGAGCCCAGGAAGGCTATCGAGGCCATCCAGGACGGCTATGAGATCGCTCTCCGAATCTAGGATCATCTTCTGTCGGGACTCGGGCTAATGGAAGATGCTGGGAAAGCGGTGGCGCACGCGCATGGGGAAACCAAGGTAAGGGCTCTTGGTGTTTCCCTCCCACAATGTGGCTGAAAGCCGGGTTCAGGTAGTGGGATCCCCGTACCTGTCGAGGGTGGCGCGTGCGCGGCGCACGAGGTCGGAGATGGCGGCGTCCATCTTGAAGCCGTGTTCAACCACCGTCTCCAGCATCGCCTTTTGTTGCTCGTTCAGCGGTCCCGCCTTCTCCTTGCCCACGGTGCCGGCGTAGGAGATGATCACCGTGAGGGGCGTGCGCAGGTCATGCGACATGACGGAGCGGATCTCCTCCAGTGTCCGCAGAGCCTCCTCCAGGGCTTCGCTCGGATCTGAAAACCCGGCGGAGTCGGTCGCCGAGCCGTCTTCGCCGGCCGCCCTCGCTCCTTCACCGCTTCCTTCGAGCCTTCCGGATACGATATGCTCGTGCACCAGCACGGGGAAGGTATCGGGGTCCACCGGCTTCTTGATGAAGCCGTCGAAACGGGCCAGCACATCAGCCCTCTCCTCCTCCCTGATGGAGGCGCTTAGAGCCACCATGGGAACCCGTTGCAGGCCAGGCACCTTCCGCAGCTCCTCCACCAGCGCGCTGCCTGCTTTCCCGGGCATATGCAGGTCGATGAGGATCACGTCGGGGTGGCGCTTTTCCGCAATGCTTATCGCCGCGTCCGCGTTGCCGGTGGTCATGACCTCGAAACCCTCGGCTTTAAGCAATCCGCGCACCACCTCGCGTTCCACGCCGCTATCGTCGATGTAAAGAACCAGCCTTTTCTTCATACCGTCCATACTATCACCAGAGTTATCATCGGGCGCTCCGTCTCCGCACATTAGCTTCAGGCGGCGATGGACGGCTCTACCGGGTATTTCCGCGCTGGGGCGCCCCTTGCGCATGGAGCGGCACAGATAAAAAAGGGGAAAAAGGTTCTTCCTCCAAAAGTACGGATAAAAAGACGGCTGCGACGGAATCGCGTTCAAGAAAAAGCAAGTGCTTTAGGGACCGCCGATATCCTGAGGGCTGGTTACGACCGCAAAACACGCGTTTTACGGCTAAGAACCGTGTTATTGCGGCTTCATGAGATGACGGTTTGCTTTCACCGCACGGGGAGGTTGCCTTATAATTCAGCCCGAGGCCTTATCCGTAAAAGGCGATAACGGCCATATATCGGCCGACGGCGCTGTTCGAGGTGGTTTAGGGGCGCCTTACTGGACATGCGAACCTGCGCAAGACATCCGCAGGTGGAGGAAAAACGGGAGGGGACGGACGAAACGGCGCGAAGGAAGGAAGGAGAGGTGTCCGGATTGGATATAGTCACCTTCAGCGATTACGGGTTCGGCAGCAACACCTACCTGGTGGTCAACGAGGACAGCAAGGAAGCGGTACTGGTGGACGCGGGGGTCGACGCCTCCCAGGTGCTCGACTACCTGGAGAAGAACGGGTTGGAGCTCAAGGCCATCCTCCTCACCCACGGACATCCCGACCACCTGCTGAGCCTGAAGGAGATCGCCGACGCAACCGGGGCCCCTTCCTACATGCACGAGGAGGACGCGCGGTTGCTGGCGCACATACCGCCCATGCTTTTACGCATGTTGGGCCTGGAAAAACTCGAGTTGCCCGAGGAATTCCTCCCCCTCGAGGACGGCCAGGAATTGGATGTGGCCGGGTTCAAGTTCAAGGTGCTCCTCACCCCCGGCCACTCCGCTGGGAGCGTGTGCTTCCTGACCGACGGCGTCCTTTTCGCCGGCGACCTCATCTTCCGCGGCTCCATCGGGCGGACGGACTTTCCCGGCGGATCCATGCAGACGCTGCTGCGCTCGGTCAAGGAGAAGGTGTTCACCCTCCCCAGCGACACGCGCATCCTCCCCGGGCATATGGACTCCACCGTGGTGGGCTGGGAGAAAAGGACCAATCCTTTCCTCATGGGCATCTGACTTCGATCCCCTGAAGGGAAAACCGCTCCTGGCCTTATAAGCGGGTTGGGATAAGAGGACCGGCTTTGACCGCGGGAACATGACCCCGATGCCTCCATACGGCGGTTTGGCGACCACGCCGCGGATCTACCCTTTCCTCATGGGCGTATACCGGCGAACCCCTGAAGGAAAACCGCGCCTCTCCGTATAAGTATTTGATGTGGTTTGGCGGGTTTAGCCCGGGACGCGGACCTGGAAGGGGTTTCTTGTCGCGTTTGTCGCCCAGCCTCGATTCTTCTTGAAGCGGTTGGCCGGACTTGGGTCGAAAGCGGGGGTTGATTGCGAGCGGTGACCAGCATCCATCAGCGGCGTATTGTCATTTCCCTGGCGCTGATCGTATTGCTCCTGGCCCTGGCCCCCGTTGGCTATATGCTCATCGAGGAGATGAGTTACACCGAGTCCCTCTACATGACCGTCATCACCGTGTCAACGGTAGGCTTCAAGGAGGTGAGGCCGCTATCCACCGCGGGGATGTATTTCACCATCCTGGTCATCATCATCGGGGTTTTCAACCTTTTTTATATAATCTCGAGTCTTATCACCTACACCTTCAAAGAAGCCTTCTGGGAGACCCTGGGGAGGAGAAGAATGGACCTTAGGATAAGGAAACTCCAAGGCCACCACATCGTATGCGGTTTCGGGCGCGTGGGGGAAGTGGTATGCGAGACCTTGGCAGAACATGCGACGGATTTCGTGGTCATCGAGAAAGACCCGGAGCGCCTCTCCGAAGCGGAGGAAAGGGGGTACCTTTTTCTGGAAGGAGACGCCACGGAAACCGAGACCTTGTTGCGGGCGGGGGTCTTGAGGGCCAAAGGGCTGGTATGCGCCCTGGAGGGCGACGCTGACAACCTTTTCACCACCCTCTCGGCGCGCTCCTTGAACAAGGACATAGTCATCGTGACCCGTTGCGTAAGCTCGGACTCGGTGGAAAAGCTGCAATACGCGGGAGCCGACCGCGTGATATCGCCTTACGCCATAAGCGGGAGGCGTATGGCCAGTTACCTGTTGCGTCCGGGTGTGTTCGATTATCTCGACCTGGTCTCGCACGGGGTTTCCCTGGACTACCGCCTGGAGGAACTTCAGGTACAGCCCGGCTCCGCCCTGGACGGAAAGACCATCGGCGAGCTGGACATCAAAGCGCGCACCGGCGCCATGATTATCGCGGTGCGCAAGGAAAGCGAGGAAGTCTTCAACACCAATCCCGATAAAAACACCCGCCTGAACACCGGAGACTTGCTCATCGCCCTGGGAACGGAAAAAGACCTCGCGGGCCTGGAGGAGCTCGCGATTCTATAGGAATCTAGGGGTTTATGGTTCATGGCCTTAAGATGAGGGTTTTCCAGACCTTCAAAGCTCTCGGGGCGTCGCCCGTGTCCAAACCATCTACTTTCTCATGACCGCGATCGCATCGCCATTGCCTTTTTTCCCACCCATGCGGGAGAGCAACCCAACCCATTCGCCGGCGGATCTTTCTCATCCCTCGATTGTCTTCTGGTCATACATTACGGATGTGGGGTAGCGGTTTCTCCTTGTTGAGAAAACTCCATAAATAAAGCGTGCCTGGTAGTTATCCGCCTCTCGGCGAAGTCGTCAGCCTTTAACCTCAGCAGGTATTGCATTCCATGGCGATACCTCAACCGGGTCACGGCATCCCGGCGGCGGGCGTCCTTCGGTATCGGGTGAGCAAGTGAATGACCTCAGGTCGCGATTTCCGTATAAAATAGCCTGGAGATGATGAGATATACGCAGGAGGTGTAACTTTGAGCGACATGGACCTCATATCCGGACTTGCCGGCAAATCGGCGTCGAAAATGATCCTGCTGGTCCTGGACGGCCTTGGCGGCTTGCCCCACCCCGACACCGGGTTAACGGAGCTGGAGACGGCGCGCACTCCCAACCTGGACGCCCTGGCGCGTGAATCCATATGCGGGATGATACATGCCATCGGCCCCGGCATCACCCCGGGAAGCGGACCCGCGCACATGGCCCTCTTCGGCTACGACCCCGTGCGCTTCGAGGTGGGCAGGGGCGTGTTGTCCGCCCTGGGGGTGGGGATCGAGCTCGGACCCGACGACCTCGCGGCGCGGGTGAACTTCTGCACCGTGGAGAAAGGGGTTATAACCGACCGCAGGGCAGGCAGGATATCCACGGAGACCAACCAGCGCCTCTGCGAAAAACTGTCATCCATAAGCATGGAGGGAGCCAGGGTCTTGATTAGGCCTGAGAAGGAGCACCGCGCAGCCCTGGTGTTCACCGCGCCGGGTCTATCGGACCGCGTCAGCGACACGGATCCTCAGAAGACGGGCCTGGCGCCGTTGCGCTGTGAGCCGCTCCCGGACGGGGGTGAAGCGGCAGAGCGCACAGCGGAGCTGGTCAACGCATACCTGGACCGGGCCACAGAGGTGCTGGCCGACGAGCATCCCGCCAACATGATCGTGACGCGAGGCTTCGCCAAGCTCCCCCACATACCTAAGATGACCGATCTCTATGGGCTGCGAGCGGGGGCTATTGCCACCTACCCCATGTACCGGGCCGTGGCCAAGCTGGTGGGCATGGAGGTACTTGAGACCGGCCCCTCCTTCTCGGACCAGATGGATGCCCTGAATAGGAGCTGGGAGGGGTATGATTATTTCTTCATCCATTACAAGTACACCGACAGCCGCGGCGAGGACGGGGATTTCGAAGCCAAGGTTTCCTGCATCGAGGAGGTTGACTCCCAGCTGCCGCGCCTGCTGGAGCTCGACCCCGAGGTGCTGGCGATCACCGGCGACCACTCCACTCCCGCCCTGCTCAAAGGGCACAGTTGGCACCCCTCGCCATTGCTGCTCCGCTCACGCTGGGAACGGCGCGACGGCGTGGAAGCCTTCGGCGAGACGGCCTGTGCCCGCGGCGGCTTGGGAGTTTTTACGGCGGTGCAGCTCCTACCCCTCATGCTCGCCAACGCCGGCCGCCTGGAAAAATTCGGCGCCTAATGGGGTCAGGTCTTGTTTTTTGCATACCTTGGTATCATTAGGGTAATTTTACAAATGCCCACTTATATGCAGCATAAATAGAAGTAGTAGATTTCTATGGTTAATTGAAGGCAAGACCTGACCCTATCCGCGCAGCGACCCGACTTATATAAGAATAATGCAACCCCAGGTAATCACCTATCTCCCTGAGCTTATATCCATACCTGCAGAACGCCATATATATGCCTATGTCCCGATCGTTCTGCTCAAATATCTCTTGCAGTCCAGGCCTGTCCGCAAATCGCTCTCTTTTCACAACCTCTTTACTCGCCTCGCCCATCAACCTAGCAAAAGATATCTCTACGGCCCTCTCAGCGCCTGCGATTATCCCTCCACGAGCGTCGGCGAGAGGTGATTCCCCGCCGATACCTCCCGAAACGAAAGCGATATATTGCTTAGCGGCCGACTCCATATCTTCAGAAAAAGATGAACGTAGCCAATCCGTATCAACAAATGAGGGATGTCTGCCTAATCCGGCTGTGTCTCGATAGGAGGACCACCTCCAATCCTTGGGGTTCTCGACAAGTTTTGCCCTCACGGGATTTAGGACAATGTAGCGCGCCACTGTCAGCAAGCGGTCCTCATCCTTGATCAGGATCGCTTTGAATCTCCCCTGAAACAGGTGCCCGACTCGTTGATGGCGATTATTAAAGCGCTGTGCGTAAACCCCGTTCAACTGACGCATACCCCTTGAGAGATTGGCTTTGGGGGTTCTAACCAGCAGGTGGTAATGGTTTCCCATCAGGCAGTATGCGTAGAGAATCCATGAATACTGCTCTACAACCCTCGCCAGGAGCTCTATGAAGATAAAACGATCTTGATCATCTACGTAGATAAAAGACTTTTCGTTTCCTCTAGACGTCACGTGGTAAAGAGCATTCTCAAACTGTATTCTTAGTGGCCGCGCCATAACATCTCACCGACCTGACGCAGATAAAACTGATTCCTCTGATGCCAATATACTATTCTTATATATATTAATCTACTTTATCTTAATTATTAACATAATAGATACTATATATCAACCCACAAGATAACAGCTTGGCGTTGGATTGGTTCTGCCATTGCAAAACGCGTTTTCCGTCTTTAGTTGGTCTTTGTGGTTGCCGTTAGTGAGTATTTATCTGTCGATGTTGGGTCAGGTTTTGACTTTTATTGTTTTTGCTTTAACGTTTTATCAGAGTTTCCTGCTCATGAAATGGCATAAGCAAAAAAACGCCTAGCATACCAAAGTATGCAAAAAACAAGACCTGACCCCCATTATTTTTCTATTCTAGCGGCGCAGGTTTTGAGTTCGGGGATCTTGGCTACGGGGTCGAGGGCGGGGTTGGTGAGCAGGTTGGCCGCCGCCTCCGCGAAGTGGAAGGGCATGAAGATGACCCCCTTCCCCACCCGTTCCGTCACCTTCGCGTCCACCTCCACGCTGCCCCGCCGCGAGGAGACCTTGACGCGCTCGCCGTCCCGGATGCCCAGCTCCGCGGCGTCGGCGGGGTTCACCTCCACGAAGGCGCGGTCTATCTCCCGCACCAGCGATGGGGATCGCCTGGTCATGGTACCGGTATGGTAGTGGAAGAGCAGGCGTCCGGTGGTGAGCACCAGGGGATACTCCTCGTCGGGCGTCTCCGCCGGCTCGCGGAACTCCAGGGCCGTGAACTTCCCTTTCCCTATGGGAAAGCTCTCCGTATGGAGGATGGGCGTGCCGGGGTGGTCCTCGGCCGGGCAGGGCCACTGCAATCCCCGCGTGCCCAGGCGCGCGTAGCTCATGCCGGCGTAGGATGGCGTCACCTTACGGATCTCCTCGAAGATCTCCTCGGGGGAGGAGAAATCGAACCCCGCGGCGCCCATTTTCTTCGCTATGCCGCAGACGATCTCCCAATCCGCCCTGGCCTCCCCCACCGGCTCGACGGCCTTGCGGATGCGCTGCACCCGCCGCTCTGTGTTGGTGAAGGTGCCGTCTTTCTCGGCGAAGGAGGCCGCCGGCAGCACCACGTGGGCGTACTCCAGGGTCTCGTTGTCCATGATGTCCGCCACCGCCAGGAAGTCCAGCTTCTGCAGTGCCTGGCGCACGTGGTTGATGTCCGGGTCCGAGACCATGGGGTTCTCGCCCATGATGAAGAGGGCGCGCAGTTCCCCCTCCGCCGCCAGGTCGGTCATCTCCACCACCGTCAGCCCCGGCTGCCTGGGAAGCCCTTCCACCCCCCAGGCCGCCTCGAACTTGGCTGCCGTCTCCTCGTCGTTGACGCGCTGGTAGCCCGGGTAGACGTTGGGAAGGCCGCCCATGTCGCAGGCGCCTTGTACGTTGTTCTGGCCGCGCAGGGGGTTCACGCCGGCACAGGGCTTGCCGATGTTTCCGGTGAGCATGGCCAGGTTGGCCAGGGCGAGGACGTTGTCGGTGCCGGTGGTGTGCTGGGTGATGCCCATGCAATAGACGATGGAGGCGCGCTCCGCCGCGGCGTAGAGGCGCGCCGCCGCGGCCAGGTCCGCCGCGGGGATGCCGGAAAGCTCCTCCACCCTTTCGGGCGTGTATTCCGCCACCGCTTTCCTGAACTCCTCGAAGCCCTCGGTGCGGGCGGCGATGAAATCCCGGTCCTCCAGGCCCTCGGAGACGATCACGTTGGCCAGCCCGTTGATGAAAGCCACGTCGCTTCCGGGCCGAGGGCGCAGGTATATTTGCGCGAAATCGCTTAAGTGTATGGAGCGGGGGTCGATGACGATGAGCTTAGCCCCCTTGCGCGCGGCCGCGAGGATCTTCTCGCCGATGATGGGGTGCTGCTCGGTAGTATTGGATCCCACCACCAGGATGACCTCGGCGTCCTCCAGCTCGCCGATGGAGTTGGTCATGGCCCCGCTTCCGAAGGACATGGCCAGCCCGGCCACGGTGGAGGCGTGGCAGAGGCGGGCGCAGTGATCGACGTTGTTGGTGCGCACCGCCGCCCGCGCCAGCTTCTGCAGCAGGTAGTTCTCCTCATTGGTGCAGCGCGCCGAGGCGAAGAAGCCCACGGCTTCCGGGCCGTGTTCCTTCGCCGCCCTGGAAAGACCTTCCGCCACCGTCTGCAGCGCGGTGTCCCAGTCCGTCTCCACCAGCTTGCCATCCACGCGCACCATGGGCCTGGTGAGGCGCTTGTCGCTGTGCACGAACTCGTGCGCGGCCCAGCCCTTGATGCACAGGGCTCCCCGCGATACCGGGTGGTCCTTCTGGGGCAGGGTTCCGGTCACGCGGCCGTCCGTCACCTCGAGGAGGACGCCGCACCCCGTCCCGCAATAGACGCAGGTGGAGGGGACCAGCCGGTAGTCGAGCTTTTTTCCGTTATCGGCCATGTCGCTACTCCCGTTCCAGCTTCTTTATATCCTGCTCGCTGCCCAAAAAGCTCAGGGGGCTCTTCTCCTCCGCGCTCTCCCCGGCGCGGTAGCCCAGCTTCTCCTCCATGATCTCCTGCATCCTGCGGTAGAGGCTGCGCAGGGGGATGTCCGCCGGGCAGGCCTCCTCGCACAGGCCGCAGTCGATACACCGGCCCGCCATGTCCAGGGCGCGGATGACGTGGAAGGAGGGGAATTCCGGAGGGATGACCCCCGGCTCCACCAGGTGGGGGTTCTCCAGCGCACAGTCCTTGCAGAAACACATGGGGCAGATGTTGCGGCAGCCGTAGCACTTGATACAGCGGGAGAACTCCTCCTTCCACCACCGCAGGCGCTCCGCGTCGCTTAAGGACTCCACCTCCGCGATGGTCTCCCGCCCCGGCGCCGCCTCCACCTTCTCGCCCAGCGCCACCTCGCTCGGGTAGGGGCGAGGGCAGCCGCACGCTCGGGCCTCCTCTTCCGTGCAGGCCACGCCCACCATGACCAGGCGGTCCAGGTCCACCTGCTCCAGCTTGGAGAGCTCGATGAGGGCGCGCTCGTCGCACCCGCGCACCAGCACCGCGAACCGCTTGTCCGGGTACTCCCGCAAAAGGTCGATGAGGATCTTGCCCAGGGGATAGCGCGCCTCGCCCACCGCCGCCAGCTCCAGGTCGGGGGAGTCGGCGTCGGTGATGAGGGCCGGGAGCAGCGTCCCCTCCTCTTCCTTGAGGCACAGGAAGGCGTCGGCACCGTCGTTGAGCTTTTCCTTGATCAAGGACTTGAGGTCGCTCATGCCCCCACCTCCGCTTCCAGGCAAAGCGCGCGACAAGAGGCAATGCCTTTCCCGACCAGGAATGGCGTGGTGGAGCGCCCGCCGTATGTCTCCACGCAGCCGGCTCCCCTCGCGTTCATGCCTCTGAACGCCATCAAGACCGAGTCGTTTTCACTCCAGCGACTCATGCCCCCACCTCCGCCTTCTTCTTACGTAACGGCGATGGGCCGAGCTTCTCGATCTCCTCGGTGAAGGAGCGGATGACCTCGGCGTACTTCTCGCCCTCCGCCGCGGATACCCATTCCAGGCGCAGCCTGCCCTCCTCCAACCCCAGGAACTTCAGCGTCTCCCGCAGCACCTGGAAGCGCTTGGCGGTCATGTAGTTGCCCTTGAGGTAGTGGCAGTCTCCGATGTGGCACCCCGCGATGAGCACCCCGTCCATGCCCTCCTGGAAGGCCTTGATGACGAAATAGGGGGAGATGGTGCCGGTGCACATCACCCTCACGTCCAGCACCTTGGCCGGGTACTGCAGGCGCGATACTCCCGCCAGGTCCGCCCCGGCGTAGGAGCACCAATTGCAGAGAAAGGCCAGGATGCGGATATCGTCGTCTTTTCTCGCCGCGCTCTCTTCGGCCATCTCCCTCACCTCCCCGCCTCAATCCCACCAGGCGGACGCCGCCGCCTCGATCTGCTCGAATATCTGGTCGGAGCGGAAGCCCTGCAGGCGGCTGGCGCCGGCCGTGCAGGCGGCGGTGCAGGTGCCGCACCCCTTGCACAGCGAGGTGTTGACCGTAGCCACCTTCCTCACCTCGTCATAGGTCACCGCCTCGAAGGGGCAGAGCTCCACGCAGATGCGGCAGCCGGAGCACCTCTCCGCGTCCACCACCGCCACCACGCCCTCGGTCACGATCTTGTCCTTGCTCAGCACCGACTCCGCGCGCGCCGCCGCCGCGGCTGCCTGGGCAACCGACTCCTCGATGGACTTGGGGGCATGGGCCAGGCCGCACACGAAGACCCCGTCGGTGGCGAAATCCACCGGCCTCAGCTTCATGTGCGCCTCCAGGAAGAAGCCCTCGGCGTTGCGCGGCACCTTGAGCATGGGGGCCAGCTCGGCGTTGTCGGGGTTGGCGGTGATTCCCACGGAGAGCGCCACCAGGTCGGCGTTTATCACCACCGTCTCCCCGCCCAGGTTGGCGTCTGGCACCCGCACCTGTAACGCTCCTCCCGCCTCGCGCACCTCGGGACGCACCTCGTCGTCGAAGCGCGTGAAGACCACCCCCGCCTCGCGGGCCTGGCGGTAGAGGTCCTCGCGGAAGCCGTAGGTGCGGATGTCGCGGTAGAGCACGAAGACCTCGGTCCGCGGGCTTAGCTCCTTGAGCGCCAGGGCGTTCTTCACCGCCTCGGTGCAGCATACCTTGGAGCAGTATGGCCGCTCCTCCTCGCGGGAGCCCACGCACTGGATCATCACCACGCGCCCCACCCGTTTCAGGGACTCATCCCTCTCCGCTATGCGCTCCTCCAGCTCCCACTGGGTGAGCACGCGGGCGTCCCTGCCATAGAGGTATTCCGTGGGGTGGTATTGCCCTCCGCCGGTGGCCACGATCACCGCCCCGTGCTCGAGCAGGGTTTCCCTACCCTCGCCGTCGCGGATGAGGGTTTTGAACTGGCCCACGAAACCGCCCACGTCCACCACGCGGCAGCCCTTGAACACCGAGATGAGCTCCTCGCGCTCCACGGCCTCGATAAGCCCGCGCAGGTACTCCTGCACGTCCTTGCCGTCGCGGTTGAAACGGATGTTGCGGGCCAGGCCGCCCAGCTCGCCCTCCTTTTCCACCAGGTAGACCTGGAAGCCCGAGCGGGCCAGGTTGAGGGCGGCGCTCATGCCCGCAACCCCTCCTCCTATCACCAGGCCGCGCGGGATGACCTCGCTCTCGCCCTCGGCCAGGGGTTCCAGGCGGCGCGCCTTTTCCACCGCCATCTTCACCAAATACTGCGCCTTGCGGGTGGCGTTATCCGGCTCTTGCATGTGCACCCAGGAGCAGTGCTCGCGGATGTTGGCCATCTCAAAAAGGTACTTGTTGATCCCCGCCGACTGCAGGGTCTCGCGGAATAAGGGCTGGTGGGTGCGGGGGGTGCAGGAGGCCACCACCAGGCGGTTGAGGTTGTGCTCGTCCACCACCTGCCTTATCCATTCCTGGGCGTCCTGGGAACAGGCGTAGAGCCGCTCCTCCGCGAACACCACGCCGGGCAGGCCACGTACGTATTCCACCACCGCCGGAACGTCCACGAATCCCCCGATATTGGAGCCGCAGCGGCAGATGATGGCCCCCACGCGGGGCTCCTCGCCGCTCACGTCCCTTTCCGGCGGGTGCTCGCGGCGCGTGAGCAGGCTTCCCCTCGCCTCATGCAGGGTCTGCGAGGCCATGCCCGCCGCCGCGGTGGCCTGAGTGACGGTGTCCGGTATGTCCTTGGGTTCCTGGGCCGCCCCACAGACCAGCACCCCCGGCCGGGAGGAGAGCACGGGGAGAAAGGAATCGGCGGCAGCGAAGCCGTGTTCGTTTACCTCCAGGCCGAATCCCTCCTTGAGGCCGCAGGGAGCCTCCAGGCCGATGGAAAGGACTACCAGGTCGAACTCCTCTTCGCGCATGCAGCCGGCCTCGTCGGCATAGCGCAGCAGGAGGTTCTTGCTGCGCTGCCTCTCGCGTATGCCCGAGATGAGGCCGCGCACGTAGCGCACCCCGGATTTCTTCTCCGCGTTCACGTAGTACTTCTCGAAATCCTTGCCGTAAGCGCGCATGTCGATGAAGAAGACGGTGGGCTCGAGGGCGGGCAGGTGCTCCTTGGCGATCAAGGCCTGCTTGGTGGCGTACATGCAGCAGACGCTGGAGCAGTAGCCGTTGCCCACGGTGACGTCCCGGGAGCCCACGCATTGCACGAAGGCGAGCTTCCTCACCTCCCGCCCGTCCGAGGGGCGCACCACGTGCCCCTGGGTGGGGCCGTTGGCCCCCAGGATGCGCTCGAACTCGAGCGAGGTGACCACGTTGTCATAGACGCCGTAGCCGTATTCGGTCTTGCGGGAGGCGTCGAAGGGCTTGTAGCCGGGAGCGGCGATGACCATGCCCACGCGGTAGGTCTCCTCCCTCTCCTTTTGCTCGAAGTCGACGGCTCCCGCCTGGCAGACCTTTACGCAGTTGCCGCATTTGCCCTTGGTCAGCCACCGGCACACCTCTCCCTCGATGACCGCGGCCCCCGGCACCGCCTGGGGGAAAGGCACGCGGATGCACTTGGTGACGTTGAGTCCGGCGTTGTAGGGGTCGGGTATCCTCACCGGGCACTTGGCGGTGCAGTCGCCGCAGCCGGTGCACTTGTCCGTGTCCACATAGCGGGGGCGGATGCGCAGCCTCACCCGCATGTCCCCCGGCTCCCCCTCCACGGAGAGGACGTCGGCCAGGGTGATGACCTCGATGTTGATGTTCGAGGCCACCTCCACCATCTTGGGGGAGAGGATGCACATGGAGCACTCGTTGGTGGGGAAGGTCTTGTCCAGCATGCCCATCACCCCGCCGATGGAAGGAGAGGAATCGATGAGGTAGACCTTGTAGCCCAGGTTCGCGAGCTCCAGGGAGGCCTGGATCCCCCCTACGCCGCCCCCAACCACCATCACCGCGCCCACCGGCGCCCCCCTATCCGGTCGTCCCGAGGACGAGGGGCCCTTCAAGGGCTTTTTTCCCGCTTCGTTTTTCTTTTTTCCAGAGACGGGGCCCCTTTGGTTTCCCTTATCCGCCTGCGCTGTCTTGGGTGTTTTACCTCTCGCGGCTTTCGCCGCTTCATTCATGGCGCCGGAGCCCGCCTTCTCTTCAGGCCCCGACAGCCCGACCCCGGGAGCCCCGCCTTTCCCGGCCGCCGCTGTTCCGACTTCGCCGCTGCTTTTTTTCCGCGCACCCCTTTTTTTGCCTTTATCATTATCGTTGATACCCTTGATTTCTTTTCCCTCGGTCATCTTCTCCCCCTTCAAGCCAGGCCCTTCGCGTATAGCAGCGGCCGCGGGTCTACCAGGTGCTTGGCGAACCACTCCTCGGGACCCTCCATCCCTAATGCCAAGGCCATGAGCTCGGTGAAAAAGAACACCGGGAGGTCGTGTTGGAGGCGGAAGAGCAGCTTGCCCTCCCTCTGGCGCATCTCGAGATTGGCCAGGCACATGGGGCATGCCACCACTATGCAGTCGGCATCCGCCTCCTCCGCCGCCTCGAAGAGGCGGTTCACCAGCTTGACCACCACATCGGTGCGGGTCAGGGAAAGGCTGCCGCCGCAGCAATCCGTCTTGTAGGACCACTTTCTCACCTCGGCGCCCATGGCCGCCAGGAGGTCGTCCATGAGACGGGGGTTGTCGGGGTCGTCGTTGGCGATCATGCCCCGCGGCCGCACCATGAGGCATCCGTAATAGGAGACGGGCCTCAGGCCTTCCAGGGGCCTGGTAACCTTTTCCTTCAGCGTCTCCAGGCCCACCTCCTCGGCGATGACGTCCAGCAGGTGCACGATGCGGCCCTGGAAACGAGGGTCCGCGCCCACGACGCGCTCCACCCGCGCCGCCATGGCAGGGTCTTCCAGGATCTCCATCTGCGCTTTTTTAAGGTTGTGGTAGCAGGCGGCGCAGACCACCACCAGGTCGCCCCCCCTGCTCTTGGCCTTGGCGAGATCGCGCCCGGGAAGGGAGAGGGCGAGGAGATGGTTGGTCATGTGCGCCGAGGAGGCGCCGCAGCAGTTCCAGTCCGGAAGGGTCTCGAGCTTGAAGCCGAGCCTCTCCGAGACCCTGAGGGCGGACTCCCCGTACTCCTCCGCCGAGGAGAGCTGTGAACACCCCGGGTAAAAGCTGTAGCTCTTCATGTGATCCTCCCTGCCGCCGTCACCAGGGCGAGCGAGAAAAGCGATGCCTCGAGATTCGTGTCCCAGCCCATCGGTCCTCGGACCTCCCCGCCGATAAAGGCTTTGCCCGGTTTTTTTACCCTATGGACAATCGCTGCCGGCCGAACCGGTTGAGGTGGAAAACGCGTTGTCTTCATGGCCTCGTCTCCTTGAAGATGCGCCGCACTTCCCTGTTGCCCCTGACCACGCTGGGGATGAGCTTTATCTTCCCCTTCTTGAGCATCTCCACCGCCAGCCCGATGTCGCTGAAAAGGTCCCCCGAGAAGGTCTTATACGCCCCCATGAGCACCGGCTCGCTGATGCGGCCGGTGGCCTGGATGTTGCCCAGGAAGCAGCGGTGAAAGAGAGGGATATTGCGTT
>JACVJD010000048.1 GCA_015711825.1 Candidatus Solincola daggyaiensis | reverse complement strand
CAAGGCCAAGGTGGTCAGCCAGAGGGCTTACGGATACAAGTCAGTTCCCACCTTCAAGCTGGCCCTGTATCATGTGCTTGGGGACCTTCCGATGCCGGAAATGACCCACAGATTCTTGTGAGGACCCTGTTCTTTTTCGGATGCCCTCCTCTTTCTCAAACCTGTTCACCAGGTAGACCCCATAAGCTGAGGATATTATGAAAATCAGAACACAAACAGAAATCGCAATGATGAACTTCCTCATATCCCTTGAGATAAATAGGAAATATACGGTAACAACTACAGCGGGCTGTGCCGCGACGATGAGTGCTAAAAGTGCCGGGTGTTTCCTGGACCAGAGAGAGATGCGCATTAACATATCACTAGCTCTGAACAATTCCTTACTATCAGGTGATACTAATACGCTTATGGCTGTAAGCGCTGAAAGAACCCATGCCATATAAAGAAAGGCCCTGAGCTCGGTGAAGAGATAGACAATGGAGCTTGTAATGCCCAGAAGTAAAAGGACGAGGAATATCGCCTTTCGCGCTTTTCTGCTAAGCTCAATGTATGATTTGATCATTCCTTGTGTTACCTGCCGTCACGTGTATTATTCCCTGCCTCACCGGCCTTTCAACGTTCAAGAATCCATCCCCTATCTCCCCTTTCCGAAATCTATACGCTTATACGGCATTAGACAATCATGGTTATTCCCCAAAATATGAGCATTGCTGCCACAAGATTAATATCGATGTAGAACACCGTAATGAAAAATCTCGGAAACTTGTGCATAAGAGCGACGCCCGGTATATTCTTCCACTTGATATAGTTATACTCGAATCTCCTATGTAGATATCCGCGTACTCTAGAATAATAGCTTGGTCGATCAAACCAAGCCAACACACAAAGGCCAATCACAACCGCAAGAACGCCAACAATCATGTCAATGTTTGCCATACCTCATAGCCAATGATTTGTTGTTGATGCTACCATCATCAAATTTCAAGCGATATTAATGCTCCATGATCGTGACCGTGCTAGAAGATCCAATTCCATAGCGCCTTACCCGCATCCCATAATGCATCTGCTCCATCAATAATAAGGCCAGCACCTGGAATGAGGCTAGCGGCGGCCCCGATTTGCCTGATTCGGCATTCCCAGGCACCAATATAGCCTCCGTTGTATAGATCGTTTAAATGATCTATCTCCGATATGGCATTGGGCACGTTAAGGACGGCCAACGGTGGAATAGCGCTAGCCGCTAAATCAATCGATATTGCGGAAGTGTGCTCGATAACCGTTCTTGCTGTTTCTCCGCTACCGGTTAATTCTAAATTGAAAAATGAGCTCGTAGGCCCTTTCTCTCTTGCATTGCTAAATATTGCTGTTGAAACTCTTCTTTGCGAAATGCTTCCTCCGCCAATCCCTATTCCTGCCAAACCGTTTGCCTGCCCGCCCCATCTTACTGACGACAGCAAAGAAACTCCGGCTTTTACGGACGCCGTGAAGCCGGAGAAGATCCCCGAGAAGCTGGGCATCCTGCCGATGTGGAGGGAGGAGGCCATGCTGTGCATGCTGGAGGCGAAGGGGGCCATGTCGCGGGCGCCGGCCTGCATGAGGGCCGCGGCGGAGGCCAGCTGGGAGACCATGGTATCGAGGCCGGTGATTCTAAGATTCAGGTTGACGTAGGCCTGCCCCGTGGGGTCCACGTTGTTCACGGGGTTGTTGCCGCAGTACTGGTAGGGATTCAAGGTGAGGGGGTTCACCTTGCTCCCCGGGGCGGGGTCCTTGGAAAGGAACCTGCGCAGGGCCGGGGAGTAGCACCGGGCGGGCAGGAAGTAGAGGCCGGTCTCTCGGTCGCGGAGGTAGCCGGCGTAGGCGAAGGGGCAGGAGAGGGCCTCGTACTCAGGCGAGCTCGCGGTCTCCGAGGTGACGTTCCCCCAGGGGTCGTAGGAGAACCTCTTGGCCCAGTGCATGTTCTCGTCGCTGATTGCGACCACGTCCCCCTGGGCGTTGGCGTGGAGGAAGAAGGTCTTCTGCCCCTGGCCCAGGTCCTGGGTGAAGGCCACGGGGCGGCCGGAGAGGTCGTAGGCGTAGGAGGAGACGATGTTTCCGGCAGAGTCGGTCTCGGCCAGGATGTCTCCCCCCGCGTCGTAGTGGTAGAAGCGGGCATACTTCTGTACGGTGTAGCCTCCTCCCGCGTCGCGCTCATAGGCGGTCTTGGCGACGCGCCTGCCCTGGGGGTCGTAGGAGAAGACGAGCTTTAGGTTATCCGCGTCGCTTCTGGCGGAGAGCAGACGCGAGCCGCGGTCGTATTCGTATACCCAGTCCCCGTCGGAGGTGAGGTTGCCGCACTCGTCGTAGGCAAAGCCGGCATCTGTTATCTGGTTGGCGGCGTCGTAGGCGTGGTTCTCCGGGGTGCCGTTCAGGTTCACCCGGACGATGTTTCCGTTGCCGTCGTAGGAGTAGGTCTCCTCCCGGGTCACCTGGCCCTCCGTCTTCTCCGTCCAGGAGACGAGGCGCGAGAGCTCGTCGTAGGCATAGAGTTCCTCCCTGTTGTCCTCCACCACCCTGGTCACGTTGCCGATGGCGTCGTATTCGTAGCTCATCTTCATGCCCGAGTCATAGAAGTCGTGGGTTATGGATGCGAGCCTGGCCGCGGCGTCGTAGGTAAAGGAGGAGGAGTTGCAGTAGTTGTTGCTGGCCGGGTCGGTTACGTAGGAGATGGAGGAGAGCCGGCCCCGGTCCTCGTAGAGGTAGTTCACCGCGTCTCCCGAGGGCAGGGTGAGGGTGGAGAGCTCCACGCTGTCGCGGTAGGCGTAGGTGGTGGAGGCGCCGTTCCCCCAGGCGCTCCTGGAATAGGTGAGGGAGGTGAGCCTTCCCCCCTTGGTGTAGGCGTAGGAGGAGGTAAAGCCCCCGGCGTAGTTGGAGGAAGCGCCCACGAGGCGGGAGGCGGAGTCGAAGGCGAAGTTCAGGGTGACGCCGGTCTGCGAGTCGCTCACCTGGGTGAGCCTGCCGGTGCCGTCGTAGACGAAGGTGTAGGGGCTGGTCACCTGGCCCTGGGGGTCGCGGAACGCCACCTTGCCCAGAGCCCCGTTCTTCAGGTAGGCGTAGTAGACCTCCCAGCCGGTGGGGTAGACGACCTTCTTCACCCCTCCCGCCTCGTTGTACTCTACCTCGACCGTCCTTGAGTTGGGGTCGGTCTTGGCCGTCACCTGGCTGGACTGGTTGTAGGCGAAGGAGGTCTCCTCCTCGTTGTTGTCCGCATAGGATAGCATTCTTCCCGCCGCGTCGTAGCCGTAGGAGGCGGTGTAGGCCTGGAGGGGCTGGCCCCCGGCGTCGTGGACCAGGGGGGAAACCACGCTGGCGAGCTGGGAGAGCTCGTTGTAGGTGTAGGAAAAGAGGTAGGTGTTATCCGAGGGGCCCGAGGAGCGGGCGTCCCTCGCCTGGATCACGTTGCCCACCGGGTCGGTCTTCAAGTAGCCGGTGGAATAGCCGCTGGCGTTAAGGGGAGTTCTTATCTCTGTGACGTAGTTGCCACCGGCCTCGTAGGAGGTTGCCGCATCGTCGGGAAGTTCGGTGAGGGAGATGTCGTCGAAGTATGCTTTTGCTCCTGATGCGTAGTTGGACATGCCGATGTTCACGGTGTCCCTTCCCTCCGTGTCGAGAACTCCCGCGAGCCTGACCCACTTGCCGGCCTGAGTCACTTGCACTTGCCATTGTGAGTAATAAGGAAGTTGCCCGAAGTAACCGCTGTCGGTGCTGTACCAGAGCGGTTTTCCATCGCACCACACCATCGCGTAGCCGTTGGTGACCTCCCCCTCCAGGAATACGTAGCCGGATATGAGATAGCGGGTGTTTTTCTTTACATTGACTGCCTGCGAGGCCCATTCCCCTGCTGCCAAAACCAGCGAGGCCCGGGGGGAGACGTATCTGGCGGTCGTCCAGGCGTCCGTGCCGTGAGGCCAGAAACCCGCTTCTACATTCCAACCGGCCGGATCGAGGGGCGTCGCGCCGTTGTTGCGCTCGCAGGAGCCGTTCTCCACGTTGTTGAAGGCGGTGTCTCGCGCCCCCTTGAGGAGCTGGATGGCGTCGAAATCCGCCCAGAGATCCTGACCGGCCTGGGAGACCTCGGCGCCCACGAGGATGCGGACGTACTTGAGCTCCGGGTTCGCCTGGTTCGACGTTCTGAAGGTGAAGCTGGAGCGGCTCCAGCCCGGGGAGGGGTGTAGGACAAAAGTCTTTTCGTCTATCTGGTTGTTGTTCTTGTCATACTGCCTCACGACGACCAGGTTTCTCTGGTCGGGAGAGGAGCTGCCGCGGTAGGAGAAGGAGAGGGTGTAATCGGTGTTGCGCGTGACCTCCACATCCTGGTAGAACATCATCCTTCCGGGGTTAGTGTTTCCCTGCACGACAAGCCTCTGGGCGTACCGGCCCGCAGCGGCGCTCTCCCCACCGGAGGCCGCCCACATCTGATAGGAGGTAGCGCTACCCGGCTCGAGATCCTCCCAGGCGTTCCAGCCGTCCGCCAGGCCGTTGCTGTCCGCGTCCTTCTCGCAGGAAGCGTTGGTGAGCAGGTCGGGAAGGGGCGCAGGGAGGGTTACCGAGAGGCGGCCGTTTTCCGTGGCGGGATCGCGCAAGACCACCGATTCAGCGCCCAGCTTGTCTACCCCCTTGAAGTAGCTGTCGTTCGAGGTGTAGAGCAGGTCCACCTTGTCCCCGTCGGGGGAATTGACCGTGGTGGGGTTGGACGAGCAGGACCGGGATGCGGTGTATTCCGCGGTGGATACAGCCTTCTCCCCGCCGGGAAGATCGTTCTTCACCACGGTGGGGTTACCCTTGCCGTCGTAGGTATAGGTCACGCTCCCCAGGGGAGTCGAGAGATCCTGGTAGTCGGTTACCTTGGTTACCTGATGCCGGGCATTCCACTCGTAGCTCACCCTGCCCATGCCCCCCGTGCCATCCGGGTTTACTCCGGAGAACACGTCGACGGTCTCGCCCTGCGCATTGTAGACGTACTTGGTGGAGAAGCGCACCGCGGGCATTCCCAGGTAGTTGCTGGCCGATGGCGAGGAGACCACGGTGCTGCCAGAGTTGTAAGTGACGGTGCTCTTGTAGGTGTCGTCCGTCGGGGAGGAGCTCCTGGGGCCGCGGTAGGCGACGAGCTTGCCCGCCGCGTACTCGAAGTAGGCCTTGCGGGTGGTCTGGTCGTCTATCTTAGATTCTGTCTGGACGATGAGGTTGGGCTCCGCGCCCGAATAGGTGAGGCTCGCCCAGTGGTCGCCGGGGTTCAAGGCGACGCGGGAGAGCCTGCCGCCCGGCCCGTTATATTCGTAGGAGACGCTGCGCGGGGCGTGGCCGTCCGCGGCGGCCCAGCTCGCGTCCTCCGCCACCGAGACCACCTTGCCGCCCGAGAGGGTGACGGTGAAGGAGCGGCCGGAGGCGTCGGTAACCCGGATGTTCCCGGCGCCGTCGAAATTATAAGCGACTCTTGTCTTGTTCTTGTAGTTGCCGGTCTCGTCCCGCGAGCCGTCCTCCAGGTAGATGAGCCGACCGTCCCCGTCGAAGTGCTGTGAGGCGCCGTCCGTTCCCGTCACCTTATACTTCCAGTTCTTGCCATCGTCGCTATCCTGCGGGTCGGTGTAGTCGGGGTTTTTCTCCACCCTGAATATGTGGCCGTTGGGAGGCACGTAGAGGTCGGGCTTCCTGGCCTGAGTGAGCAGGTAGGACCTCCCCCCCGCATCGTAGTAAGCCAGGTAGCCGTTGCCGTAGTCCTTTATCTTGACATCGAGTCTGGAGAAGAAGTTGGGGCCGAAGAGGGGCGCGGGGTCGCGCTCGACTGTGTTGCTTGCATAGGTCCTGGTGAGGGAGAAGGGCACTCCCCTTCCCAGAACCGAGAGGTCGGGGGCAGTGGAGGTGGTAGCGCCGTTTGTCAGGTTCACTGAAAAGCCGCCGATGCTCGCATGGCTCATCCAGGGGATGGCGATCTGGGAGGAGGAGTCCCGCTCGGCGTCCGCGGGGGCGTTTCCGACGGTGATGTCCACAGTGGCGTTGTTCACCCCCTTGTCCCTGAACCAGTAAGACGCCTCCTTTACCATGCCGAAATGGATGCGCCAGTCTCCGGAGGTGGAGGGGACACGCACGGGCACCGCCAGGCAGACCGCTTCCCCAGGCGCGATATCCCGGGGAAGCGAAACCCTCGACTCCAGTTGCTTGTTGTTGCCGTTGCGGTCGGTGATCCAGAAGCCGAGCCGGTAGGGGTTTGCGGGGTCGCTCGCGTCGCATTTCCAGGTCTCCTCCCCCGTATTCCTGATGTACACGGGGCAGGTCCTGGTTTCGCCCGGGGTGAACCTCGTGGGCACCTCATCGGTATTGTAGGGACATCCGATCATGGTGTAGGAAACCCGCAGACGTGGTCCGTTGGTTTCCTCTCGTGCCTTGAACTTGGCGCCAAGAGTCTGATAAGACGGGTTGATTTTCAGGGAGAAACCCCGGTTGGGCGTGCCCCCATTCTCTACCCCCTTGACCCAGCTTCGGGTTTTCGCGGTTACATCTATGCTGTTCCACTGCCCGGTTAGGGCATTGAAGGATGTGCCTGATGATACCGTGGGATAGTTGTTCCAACTGGTGGAGTTCTCCGCCCAATCGCTCGTGGGATATTCCAGTACTATGGGAGCCTGCTGGCCGTTTCGCGACTGGTAACAATAAATATCGAAGTAGGCCTGGCCGATGATGGCGGAGGCATTGTACTTGGTGCCGTCGGGATCATCGTAGTACAGGTTATGGAAGAAAGTGCGGACGTCCGCTCCGACGAGGATCTTGCTCAAACCTGCCATGGGGTCGATATATTGATCGTAGGTATATCCGCATTTCAGCAGGTATCCTCCAAAAATGGTCCAATAGTTGCCGTAGTTGGTGCCGGGGTTGGCGCTGTTGCAGAAAGTATCACCGTGATTGGTCATGTTGGAGCCCATCTGACTGTAATAAGGGTAGATGTTCACCCAGGTCGGGTCGATGTATACGGGGTAGACGCGGGCGGGGTCGGCCAGCCAGGCGGGATCGGCGGCGATGGTAAGGAAGGCTTTCCCCTCCTTGTCCTTGGTGATGTCCATGGTGACGTTTGGAGAGGCCACGGCCGCGTCCTCCTGTGAGGCGCCGTTTGAGTCCACCATGATCGGCGGGGTGATATGGAAAAGCTCGCGGCCGTCGTCCGAGCTTAGCGCGCGCAGGTTGCCGGCCTCGTCTTTTTTCAGGTCCATCCCCTCGGTATCCAGCTTGAAGTTGAAGACGTTCGGGGAGGAGGGAGATTCCAGCTTGATCACCATCTCGATGCTGGAGTTATAGATGGTGAACTCCAGGCTGTAGCCCCTCTTGGCGTCGCGAAAACGGGCCTGGTTGCCCTCCGTCACGCAGCCGAGCCGTGAGGGCGCCTCCAGTTCGGGGGTTTCCTCGAGGGTTGCAGGTCGGCCCTCCTTCACCTCCTGCTTATCGCCCTTCTTGCTGCCCTTGAACTCCCTCCTGCCGTGTCCCGCCAGGTGCAGCCTTAGCTTCTTCCCCTCCACCTCGAGAGAGCAGGTCTTGCCCTCCCCGGACGCCCCCGGGAGCCTGAGCTTGAAGGCGTTGGAGGAGTTGGCGAAGCGGTAGCCCTCAGCCTCCTCCTCGGCCACGGCGTTGTCGATCTCGTGCCATTCGCCGTTCTCGTCACGCCAGTTGACGGGGTCGAAGAAGATCTCCTTGGTGAGTGTGCCGTCGGGGTTCTCGGTGGTGCGGCTGAACGGGTCGTTCAAGGCCAGGGCATCCTGCCTGGAAATCGGTTTGGTGTCAGGAAAGGCCTCCTCCGCGAGGGTCCGGGCGTCGACCGCTTCTCCGCTGTACGGAGGGATCTCCGCCTCGGCCGCATCAGCAGCCTGGGCTTCCTGCGCCCTTGCTTTAGCGGGCGGGAGGGCGGGCAGAAACGAAAGAAGCAGGAGCGTGACGAGGATGGCGGTGATGGTGGACCTTGAGCGTCTGCCGGCGAGCGCGTTCATGACTACCCCCATGAAATCCCAGCGAGCCATACCAACATGTGGAGTGGTCTTTGCAAGCCCCAAACGCCCCTTGGAAGTCCGAGGCCCGGCAGCGCCGGTTCCTCGAAGACAAAAAGGAATATATATATGGGGGATGTCAAGAGGCTTTCTTTGCTCTTAAACAGTCTCGAATTTAGACGCAACGGGGGGGCGGCTTGCTCTGCGGCTTGATCTATTCACGAATCTTGCTGTGCGGCTATTGGCTTGCCGAAACCCATGAGACGTCAACGATGCCAGAGACAGGCCGGCCGCCTGACGAATCGCCTGGGCGGCTTCCGGCCGTCGGCAACCTAGCGGCAGCCGTCGTGGGTGTGCACGTAGCCCTGTCGCTTATAATAGCCGACGTTTATCACCCGCGTCCTGCCTATGCGCAGCTCGCGCTGGGCCGGCTGGTGCACGTGCCCGTGATAGAGAAAGGCCGGCTGGCGCTCCTCTACATAGGCGAGCAGGCTGGCGCTCCCCTCCACCGGCCGCCCCGCCACCACGTCGTAAACCGCCTCCTCCATGCGAGGCGGGATATGGGTGCACAGCACGTCCACGCGCCCCAGCAGATCCAGGCGCTCGCCGTACGCCTCGTCGTCCATCTCCGCCGGCATCATGAAGGGAGAGTACAGGGCGCCGTGCACGAACCCGAATTGCAGACCCTCTATCTCCACCCTTTGCGGGGCCAGGGCCGCGTTTCCGACCCCGTCGAGGGACTCGGCCAGCGCGGCGGGGATATCTCCGTTGCCGTAGAGAACATAAGCCCTGCACCCGATACGCCCCAGAACCGCCGCGAAATCGGCGTATGAGGACCTCACGCGCTCCTCCAGGCGCGCGTAGTAGTCTCCCTCCGGGCGCAGCAGCTCGTCCCGCAGTTCCACCGCCGCTTGCGGACCGGCCGCCGCCGCCGCCATGAGCTTTGCCACCAGCGCGTCCTTGCCCACCACCTCGGGAAGGATGCCGCTGATGTCCGCCCAGTCGATGAGGTCGAGCACGTCTCCGAGGACGATGAGGATATCCTCCGCTTTCACCCGCTCGGGGATGTCGCCGAAGCGGCCATGGGGGTCGGCGATGAGCTTTACCGCCACTCAATCCCCTCCGTTATACGCGCTCCCGCGGTAAACGGCTATCTCCCCGGCGGGAAGATCCCGCGCCTGCCGCATGGCGTCCACGGCGCAGGCGTACAGCTTTTCCGGGAAACGCACCTCCTCGGGGAAGGAGGCCAGGCCCCAGTAGAGCCGGGGAGGCTCCTCCTCGCCTGCCCCGGCCAACTCGCGCTCGAAGTGCTTGATGAGGCGCTCGGACATGACCACGCCCCCGCGCCAAGCCGTCTCCGGAAGAAGCACCGCGAAGCTCCCCTCGCCCAGCCTGGCCACCACGTCACAGTCCCTGGTCATGCGTGTCAGGGCGGAGGCGAGGCAGCGCAGGAGCTCCAGCGTCCTTTGTGGGCCCTGCGATCCCAGTACCGAGGCGTAATTCCCGATCTCGAAGAGTACCAGGGTTATGTCGTGCCCGTAGCGCACCGAGCGCCGCAGCTCCTCGATGAGGCGACCGTGGAAATAGCTCTTGTTGTAGATCCCGGTTTCGGCATCCCGCAGGGGGTTTTCCATTATCTCCCTGGAATGTTCGTAGTGATAGGCGGAGGCCGCCGCCTGCAGCAGCAGGTCGAAACAACCGTTCACGCGCTTCTCGATCTGGAAATCCACCACGTATTTCAGGTCCACCTGCTCGCGGAAGAGATTCCAGAACTCGTTGCGCATGATCACGTGCTCCTGCACCAGTTCCTCGATGGAATATCCCTGCTGCCTGCGCATGGTGCCCAGCTCCTGCGCCACCGCGTACGCCTCTCCCCCCGGATCGAACTGTCGCGCGAAGTCCTCGTCGTCCACCACCGCCACCAGAGAGGCGGCAAGCCTTTCCATCCTCATCCCCGCCTCGCCCTCGGTTATCTGCATGTGGGCGGGAAGGGGCAGGCGCTGCAGCTCCTGCCTCCAACGCTCCAGGAGCATGTCCGCCCTTTCCTGCAGCGCCGCCATGTCCTTCCCCTCTCCCTCAAGCGATTATCTTGCTTATGGGCAGCTCGATGATGTCCTCGGCGCCCTTCTTGACCAGCTCCGGTATGAGCAGGTTGATGCCCTTTTTCTCCACCACGCTCTCCACGGCGTAATAACCCTCATGGTGCAGCTTGGACAGCGTAGGCGCCTTCAGGGAGGGCAGGACCTTGACCGCCTCCTCCAGGCGCTTTTCGGCCACGTTGAATTTTATCAGCACCTTGCCGCGGGCGTTCATGGCCCCCAGGATGAGGAGGCGCAGTTCCTCCATCAGGCTCCTTTTCTCCGGGTCGGCGAAGCTATCGCGGTTGGCGATCAACCTGGTGGTGGACTCGAGCACGGTGTCGATGATGCGCAGCCCGTGTTTGCGCAGGGTCCCCCCCGTCTCCGTCAATTCCACCACCGCGTCGGCCATCTCGGGGACCTTGGCCTCGGTGGCCCCGTATGAAAGATAGATGTTGGCGTTTATTCCCAGAACATGGAAATAATCCGCCACCAGGTTGGGGTATTCCGTCGATACCCTCACCCCGTCGGGGAGGTCGCCGGGCTCACGGTAAGGGGAATCCCCCGCCACCGCCAGCACCACGCGCACCACGGTGCCCACCGCCGTCTTGGTGTAAGGCAGGTCGGCGATCTCCACCACCTCCGCACGGGACTCCCTTATCCAGTCGTATCCGGTTATTCCCAGGTCGAAAAAGCCGTCCTCCACGTACTTGGGGATCTCCTGGGGGCGCAGGATGCGCACCTGTTCGATGCGCGGGTCGTCGATGACGGCGTGGTATTCGCGGTCGCCGCTCCTGCGCACCGCGAGATCGGCGTCGCGCAATATCTCCAGGGTGGTGTTCTCCAGGCTGCCTTTGGGGATGACCAGCTTGAGCATCTCTCTCCTCTCTCCGCTTCCTCTTACTTTGCCTTGTCTCTAAATGCCCTCTTCGTCCTTTTCCTCCAGCTTGCGGCCGTAAACGTCCTTGAGCCGGTAGTTGTCGTCCTCGCTGGTGAAGCCGATGTCTATCTCCAACACCCGGCCGCGCTTGCCCAGCGACCTGATCTTGTGCAATCCCATGGCCGGCACCATGAACTCCTCTCCCTCCCGCGGGAGAAAGGACTTGTCCCCGATGGTCACCTCCAGGCCGTCATCCAGGATTATCCACATGTCGTCGCGCAGTTTGTGGTAGTGCAGGCTGGTCTCTTCCCCGGCCTCCACGGTGATCAGTTTCACGGTGCAGGGCTGGTTTACGGCGTACGCCTTAATGCTTCCCCAGGGCTTGTCTATGAGCATCTCTTCTCTTCCCTTCCCGTATTCCTCCCGAGCAGCCTGTATGCGCGAGTTTTCCGGGGGCCGTCCGGTATCGTCGTCCAGGGCCTCTCCCCTCGTCGCATCGCTTGCGGAAGCCCCCTCCAAGGCCCGCCCGCCGCGCCGTTTTCCGGCTCCAGGGTTAATTGTATAATACCAAATCCCTTCTCATCTCGAACGCGGGCCCTTCTCGCCCTGCCTTCCCGCCCTCACATCTCATCGACCGCACGCATTGCCGTGGCCCTTGCCGGCATGAAACGCTTCGGAGATCACCTCCCGCCTCGTGCTCAATCCGCTTGTTTGGCCGGGATGCCGGGCCCCGCGGGACAGGCTACGTGGGTGATGCGGAGAGCTTCTCCGCCAGCCACCCCAGCACCTCACCTTCCCTTCCGGCCAGCTCGGTATGGCCGGCCCCCTCCACGAGCATGAAATCCGCCTTGTCGCCAAGGATTACCAGCATGTCGTCGAGGTCCCTGCGCTCATAAAAGGCCTCCTTTTCGGCGTGCACCACCAGCAGCGGTATATCCGGAAAGCCCGCGGCCACCTGCATGGGAAAGGGGCCGCCCACGTTGACGGCCTTGAAGCGCGCGCCGAGGAAGCGCAGGAACAGCGACCACAAAGGCATGATACGGCGGTATTCCTCGATATCCGGCAGCCTGGGGGGCGCGCCCACGGTCACCACCGCGTCCAACCCTCCGTCCAGGGCGGCGAGTATAAAGGCCGCCATTCCCCCCAGGGAAAAGCCCACCGCTCCCACCCATGCGTATCCCCTCCCGCGCACCTCCCTCACCACGGCGCGCATATCCTCCAGCGGACCGGAGAGGTTCATCTCCAGGCGGCCCTCGCTGCCGCCATGCCCACGGAAATCGAAGGTGAAGACGTCGAAGCGGGGCGCCGCCATCTCCGCGAAGTCCACCAGGGGCGCGTAGCGCTGCCCGGTCACCGCCGGGTGGGCCACGATAAGCGCCGCGCCGCCCGCGCCGGGTATGTGCCTGGCCGCTATCCTCACCCCGTCGGCGCTCCTGAGTTTGAACTCGCTAAAAGGAAGCCGCGGGTCGCGCCTCGGCATAACCCGTGACCTCCAGGCCGCTGCCGCCGCCATGCCCGTCGCCGCCACGAACGCCGCTGCCCACATCCCGCGCCGGGCATTCTTCATCTCTACACACCTCCGGACCTCGATTATAACCGCTATGACCGCAGGCGGAACGTCCTACCCATACCGCTTGCGCTTCACGCCAAGCGTCCTTGAGGCGCGTTTAAACCGCGCGTTTTGGAGGAACAATCTTTCAAAAGGTCATTTCGAACATCTTTTCACGCGGCGAGGACGATAAGAAAAATCGTTACGCGTAAGAGCTCTTCGCGTGGAAAATATGCATGACCGGCGGATTCGTCAAGGAGTGGAGGTGAAGCAGCACACCGTGAGCGCCCTTTCCCGCAGCACCGTCTCCGTCAACTCCGAGATCGGGACGGGCGATTCGGAGAGCTACGACGTCTCGGTGATGGTGGAGTCCGTGGACGGCCTGGGCATCGTGGTGGAGCGACCCATGTACTTCTCCTACCAGGGCACCGGGGGATGGGGCTGGACGGGAGGGCACGACGTCATCGGCCTCACGGAGGCCGGAGAGGTCTGGGAACAGGAGGGTGGAAAAAGAGTGAGCGACCCTTACTTCTTCGACGTCTGTGTCATCGAGCTCGATGGCGGTATGTACCGCATGTACGGCGAGAAATCGGCAAATATCGAGAGCTATGTCTCGAACGACGGCCTGAACTGGGAAAAGGAAGCGGGCGTGCGCGTAGCCGACGCGGCCTTTCCGCTCGTCACGCTGCTTCCCAATGGAAAGTTCAGGATGTTTTACGTGCCCGCGGGAGCAGGCGGGACACAGGACCGCATACTAAGCGCGCTGAGCGATGACGGGTTGAATTTCACGCCCGAAGCGGGGGTGAGATACGCGGCGAGCGGCCCCTACGAGGAGCGGGTACAATCCCCCAGGATAGTGGCCTTGCCGGACGGCTCCTACAGGATGTACTACACGGGAATAAGCGGGACCGGGAACAACGAGCTGGTAGTTATCCTGAGCGCCAAGTCCCCCGACGGCAGCAATTTCCAACCCGAGGCCGGTATCCGCGTCGACCCCAGGGTCAGCCCCTTGATGGGTGGCCGTGCCGCTCATGCCTGGCCGTTGTGGAATGAGGACGGCACCCTGCGCCTTTATTTCGCCGGTTTGCTTTCCGAGCAAGGCCCTGGCATCCTAGCGGCCGACTCGTCGGACGGGTTGAACTTCGCCGTCAACCTATACCGCGCCGTGACCGCGCCGGACGGTGACTTGACCCCACAGGATCCGTGCGTCCTGGCCTTCCCCGAGGGTTTGCGGATGTATTACGGCCTCTATAGGGGCCCCGAGGTGACGGACGCATCGGCGATCTACAGCGCCATCAAGCGCCGTTGAGGCACCGCCGCCCGCCTCGCCGCGACCGCGCCAGGGCCCGGGGGATTACCCCACAGGACCCGTGCGTCCCGGCCTTCCCCGAGGGCCTGCGGATGCTTTCGAGCTGCGCGCGCCCATGGTAAGGCCTGGAAGCTCCGTCCAAGACACCGCCGGCCGCCCGCCCGCCGCGCAAACGGTGAAGTGGGGTCAGATTGAACGCCGGCTTCCGGCTCAGGTACGCGAGGCCCTTTCCCTCTCCCGGCTCTCCGCCACCAGCCCGCGGATGAAGGCGACGATGTCCTCCAGGTCGCTCCCGGGGCCGAAGATCTCCTTGATCCCCATGGCCTTCAGGGTCTCCGCGTCGCCGGGCGGGAGGATGCCCCCCACGATCATGGGGATATGCCGGGTGGCCTCGTTTTCCTGCAGCGCATGGTATATCTTGGGAATTATGGTCATGAGCCCCCCGGAGAAGATGCTGATGCCCACCACGTCCACGTCCTCCTGTATGGACATCTCCACCACCTCCTGGGGGGTGATGCGCAGGCCGCCGTAGAGCACCTCCATGCCCGCGTCCCGCAGCGCCTTGCCCACCAGCTGGATGCCGCGGTTGTGACCGTCCAACCCCGCCTTGGCGAGCAGCACCCTGATCGGCTTTCCCTCCATGTTCATGATCCCTTCTCCGACTCCATCCCGCGTCCTTCCTAGTGCGCATGCGCCGCTTCGGCGCACGACCGCTCGGGGTCCGGCCGCCGGCCGGCCCTCAGCAGATAAAGGCGTCTTTGCTCTCTTTGCCGGCGCCCAGCGCCTCCTGCAAGGCGTTTCTCATCTCCTCCAGGGTGGCGTAGGCCTTCACCGCCTCCATGCACGAGGGGACGATGTTGCGATGCGCGGCGGCGTCCTCCTTCATCCTCTCCAGGGCCCGTCGCAGGGCCTCCCCGTCGCGGCGCTCCTTGACCTGCCGCAGCATCTCCACCTGGTGCCTCTCGTGTGCGGGGTCAATGCGCAGGATCTCGATGGGGACCTCCTCGTCCTCGCTGTCCTGGAACATGTTCACCCCCACCACGGCGATCTCCCCCGACTTCAACTTGCGGTGATACTCGTTGGAGGCCTTGACGATCTCCCGCTGCACCCACCCCGCCTCCAGGGAAGCCACCATGCCGCCCATATCGTCGATCTGGCGCAGGATGTCCTCGGCCTCCGCCTCGATGTCGTCGGTGAGCTTCTCCACGAAGTAGGATCCCGCCAGGGGATCCACGGTGTTGGTGACGCCGCTCTCGTAGGCGATGATCTGCTGCGTGCGCAGGGCGGTGCGCGCGGCGTATTCGGAGGGCAGGCAATAGCACTCGTCCATGGAGTTGGTGTGCAGGGAATTGGTTCCCCCCAGCACCGCCGCCATGGCCTGGATGGTGGTGCGGATGACGTTGTTGATGGGCTGCTGGGCGGTGAGCGAGCTCCCCGCCGTCTGCACATGGAAGCGCAGCAGCCACGAGAGGGGGTTCTTGGCCCCGAAGCGCTCCTTCATGATGCGCGCCCACAGCCGGCGCGCCGCCCGCAGCTTGCATATCTCCTCGAAGAAATCGTTGTGGCAGTTGAACATGAAGGAGAGACGGGGCGCGAAGTCGTCCACGTCCATGCCCCTGCCCATGAGCTCCTCCGTGTACCCTATGGCGCTGCCGATGGCGAAGGCGATCTCCTGCGCCGCCGTGCTGCCCGCCTCGCGGATCTGGTAGCCCACGAAGCTGATGGGGTTCCATCGCGGCACGTGCTTGCGGCAGTATTCCACCACGTCGGCGGAGAGCCGGAAGCCGTCGCGCAGGCTCACCACGGACATGTTCACGGTGTAGTACTGGGAGAGGACGTCGTTCTGCAGCGTGCCCCGCAACTGCTCGAAGGGGACTCCCCTCTTCTCCGCCAGGGCCAGGTACATGGACAGAATGAAGGGGCCGGAGTGGATGATGGAGGTGGACACCTGGCGCATGTCGATGCCGTCCATCACCACCTCCATGTCCCGCAGGGTGCAGGTGGGAACCCCGTCCCTGCCCACCTCCCCCTCGCACAGGGGGTTGTCGGAGTCAAGCAGGTTGGTGGTGGGGTTGTCGTAGATGATGTTCAGCCCCGTCTGGCCCTGCTCGATAAGGAACTTGAGGCGCTTGTTGGTCTCCTCGGGGGTGGCCAGCCCGGTGATGAGCCTCCGCGTCCAGAGGTTGGCGCGGTAGCCGGTGGGGAACACCCCCCGGGTGAAGGGATACCAGCCCGGGAAGCCGATGTCGTCCACGTAGCTCTTGCCCGCGATGTCCTCGGGGGTATAGACCCTCTGCACGGGGTGGCCGGACTGGGTCCTGAACTCCTCCTTGCGCTCGGGCCATTTCTCCATGATGGGACCCAGCACCGTGAGCTCCCATTCCTCACGGGTTTTGCGGATGGCCTCCAGCTCATCGTCTTTGAACATGACGGCAGCCCCCTTGATCCAGAGTGAGACGGTTTTCCCATAGACAGCCGAGCATATTTTATTCATCGTGCATAAAAGTTGTCAAGTTTTAGTTTAGTAAGAGTGAACATTTCGGTGGCCTGAACACCGCCCTCTATTGCCTCGATCATCGCCACTTGCTTTTTTTCTGGACATGCCCTTTGCATATCTTCGCTCCGCCACCGGCATCACCGCATCCGGCTATGCTCACGCCATGGTTTATAATTATCGAATCCACGAAAACGGAGCTGGAAACAGGCATATAATCCAAAAAACCGAAGCGAAAAGCGCGGTCAAAGGAGGGGATGATGGGAGCGGTCAAAGAAGACGTGGGCGGCATGGCTTGGAACGCCGTGCTCCAGGCGCGGGGGGAGGAGCGCGAGAAGCGCATCGCGGAGCTGGTGTCCGCCATGTCCCTGGAGGATAAGATCCGCGAGATGTCCGGCACCACCAGCCCCTTCAAGCAGCTGTACATGCTCCTGCATTACAACAAGTTCCCCTTTCTCGCCGGCGGCAACCGGCGCCTGGGCATACCGCCCATCCGCTTCACGGACGGGCCGCGCGGCGTGGCCCTCGGCAACTCCACCTGTTTCCCCGTATCCATGGCCAGGGGAGCGAGCTGGGACCGGGAGCTGGAGGAGCGCATCGGCGAGGCCATGGGCTTGGAGGCCCGGGCCCAGGGGGCGGACTTCTTCGGGGGGGTATGCATCAACCTCCCGCGCCACCCCGGCTGGGGAAGGGCGCAGGAGACCTTCGGCGAGGACCCCTTCCTGTTGGGGGAGATGGGCGCGGCCATGGTCAGGGGCCTGCAAAAGCATGTAATGGCCTGCGTGAAGCATTACGCATGCAACAGCATCGAGGAGTCGCGCTTCTTCGTCGATGTGCGGGTGGACGAACGCACCCTGCGCGAGGTCTACCTCCCCCATTTCAAACGCTGCGTGGAGGAAGGAGCGACGGCGGTCATGAGCGCCTACAACCGCGTCAACGGCGATTACTGCGCCCATAGCCGCCATCTCCTGCGCGACATCCTCAAGGGAGAGTGGGGCTTCCGCGGGCTGGTGATGTCCGATTTTCTCTGGGGGACGCGGGATACCGTGAAGGCCGCCCTGGGGGGGCTGGACATCGAGATGCCCGTGCGCATCCATTTCGGGCGCAGGCTGAAGAAGGCGGTGATAAACGGTAAAGTCCCGGAGTCGCTGATCGACGAGGCGGTGACCAGGATACTGCGCGCCAAGGCCGCCTTCGCCGCGCCCGCGCATCCCTTCCTCTACACCCGCGACCGCGTGGCCTGCGCGGAGCATGCTGCGCTGGCGCTGGAGTCCGCGCGCAGGTCCATGGTGCTGCTGAAGAACGAGGGCGGCCTCCTTCCCCTGCAGCGAAGCTCCTTGCGCAGCCTGGCGGTGATCGGAAGGCTCGCGGACGTGCCCAATATCGGGGACAAGGGAAGCAGCCGCGTCAGGCCGCCCTATGTCATCACCCCTCTGCAGGGCATAAGGGAGGCGGCGGGTTCCGTGGAGGTGGTTTACGACGACGGCAGCGATCCCGGCCGCGCGGCGGCCACGGCGGGTAAATGCGACGCGGTGGTGGTGGTGGTCGGGTTCACCGGCAGGGAGGAGGGGGAATCCATACCCTACATGAAGGGAGTGGGGGGAGACCGCGAGGACCTCTCGCTGCGGGCGGAGGACGTCTCCCTCATCGCCTGCGTGGCCGAAGCCAACCGGCGTTGCGTGGTGGCGGTGGAGGCGGGGTCCGCCTTCCTCACCTCGGGCTGGAAGGAAAAGGTCGCGGCCATCCTGGTGGCGTGGTACCCGGGCATGGAGGGAGGGAGGGCCCTGGCGGAGATACTCTTCGGCGAGGTCAACCCCAGCGGCAAGCTGCCCGTGACCTTCCCGGAGGAAAACGGCCAACTTCCCCCTTTCGACAAGCGAGCCAGGTCCGTGGAATACGGTTATTACCACGGTTACCGACTCTTCGACAGGGAGGGCATGGAGCCCGCCTTTGCCTTCGGCTTCGGATTGAGCTACACCTCTTTCGACTACTCCGGGCTGCGCCTGAGCGCCGGGGAGCTGCGGGCGGGCGATACCCTGGTGGTGGAGGCGGAGGTGAGCAACGGGGGCGGCCGGGCCGGGGAGGAGGTGGCCCAGCTATACGTGTCGAGCCCGGGGATGGAGATCGACCGCCCGCAGAAGGAGCTCAAGGGCTTCGCCCGCGTGCGCCTCGAGCCCGGGGAGACCAAGACGGTCTCCTTCACCCTCAAGGCCGAGGACCTGGCTTACTACCACGCGGAGTCCTCATGCTGGAGGATCGAGGAGGGGGAGTACCGGGTCTTCGTGGGCCCCTCCTCGCGCGCCGGAGACCTCTCCCTTGTCGCCTCATTCACTATAGCGAGGTAGAGTCTCCGGCCTTGAACGAATCAACGTATATTCGATGATCTACGGGCTGCACCATAGTCCCGGCACTTGCACGGGCCTTGGAAAACCAGGTTCCGGGAGCCCGGAGTCACGTTGCGCTTGAGGCCAAAGCGGCGGGGGCATGGGAGCATGGATCAGATCCCTTTGCTGCCTCATAAGGCCTTGCAGCGCGATCGCGCTTGGTTCGCATGCAAGGGGTCCTCGCAAGGCGGCATGCCCTTTCCCCGCTAATCGGCAGGTCTTTATGGGACCCGGCGGTGCTCTTTACGCCTTTATGGCCATGTACCCTGTCGCGCAAGGACGCACGCTACCGCCGGCCAGAGAACGCGCGGGATCGATCCGCCGCCGCCACACTACCCGTACATGCGCTTGAAATGGCCCCAGGCGCAATCGACCGCCTCGCGCACCAGGTCCTCCGCCTTGGCCGTCTCCCTCCTGGAGAGGTGTTCCGCCAGCAGCCCGTAGTCCAGCTCCTCCGCCGCCGCCTCGCAGGCCTCCCAGGAGAGGATGGAGCGCACCACGCGGTCGAGGGCCTGCTCCCGCCCGTCGTAGGGCCGCGGCTGCATGTCGTGCCCTTTCCAGCGGCGGTAGGCGGCGCGCCGGGCCAGCCCCGCCACCGCGATGTTCATGCCGTTGACGCGCGCCCCGTGGTCGATGTCAAACCTTCCCGGGCCGCCCAACACCACGCCGTCGTTGTAGCCTTGTCCGTTCACGTGCATGTGCACCAGCATGCCGTTGTCGACCTCCTCCGCGGTGTCGTACACGAGGTCGAGGCCAACCATCTCCGAGTGCCCGAATTCCTTGTTTATCCCCTTCCTGGCAAGGTCGACGGAGAATTCCTCTCCCAGCCTCTTCCAGAAGAGGATGGCGCTGGCCACGGTGGGCAGGAGCATGGCGGGGTGTCCCTCGTTGGGCTTGGGCTCGATGGCCACGAACATGGCGCCGCCCAGCTCCCCCTCGCGCCGGCACAACCCCGCCACGCTCTCCTTGAGGTTGCGGTACATGTCCGCCACCGCCACGCTGGCGAGGTCGTAGCCCCAGGAGCCGTTCCAGAGCACGAATGAGGGCGCCAGGGCCGGGTCGGGGTGCCACGCCTTGCGCAGGGGCCCGTAGGCCAGCTCGAGGGCGCGCTCACCGAACTCCTCCGCGGCCCTCCTCTCCCTCGCGTCCAGGGAGGCTATGCCCCCGTAGGCGAAACGTCGGTGGGCCCCCGGGGTGAAGAGGGCGAGGTGGATGCCGTGGGATACCAGGGCGTCGGCGACCTCCCCGGCGTTGCCCTCGTCGACCTCGTAGTCGTAGTGGAACTCCATGCCCAGTCGGATACGGTCCGGCAGGCGGGGCTTTATCTCCCGCGCCACCAGCTCCACGCAGCCCGGCGTGTCCAGCTTCCCGGCCTCCCACTCCGGTATGGCGTCGGGGGGGACGAAACCCCCCTTGCCGGAATGGAAGCTCCAGCGGCAAACGCTGTGATACGACGTTTTCTCGAGCATCATCATACCCTCCTGGACGTAATCACGCCTTTCTACTACCCTCGCTCACCACTTAACACCAACCGCTCCAGCGCCTCTCTCCAGCGTCCGTACGCCTCACGGTACAACTCCGCCAGACGCGCGTCCGGCTCCACGGTCGCCTCCATTTCCAGGCCCCTGAAGGCATCCTCGAAGTCCCGGTACGCCCCCGCCCCCAGACCCGCCCCCCGCGCCGCGCCCTGGGAACCGTCGGTGTCATATATCTCCAGGGGCGCTCCCGTGACCGCGGCGAAGATCTCGCGAAAAAGGGGGCTGAGGAACATGTTGGCCTTCCCGGCGCGGATCCTCTCCGACCCCGCACCCATGCCGCGCATTATCTCCAGGCCCAGCTCGAGCGCGAACACCACCCCCTCCTGCGCCGCGCGCAGGAGGTGCGGGCGGCGGTGGAGGTTATAGTCCAGGCCCTGCAGCGAGGCGCCGGGGTTGCGGTTCTCCAGGGTCCTCTCCGCCCCGTTGCCGTAGGGGAAAGCCAGCAAGCCTTCCGCGCCCGGGGGCACCGAAGCAGCCTCCTCGTTCATGCGCGCGTAATCCCATCCCGTGCTCCCGGCTCCCAGGAGATCCCTCAGCCAGCGATAGGTGATACCGGTGCCGTTGACGCACATCAGTACCCCGTAGCGGGGACTGTCGGCCCCGTGGTTGACGTGCACGAAGACGTTGACGCGCGAGAGGGCGTCGCTGCGCGGCTGCGAGTACACTCCGTAGACGACCCCCGAGGTTCCCGCGGTGGCGGCAGCCTCCCCCGGCTCAAGCACCTTGAGCGCCAGGGCGTTGTTGGGCTGGTCCCCCGCGCGGTAGGATACCGGGGTTCTGCGCCTCAGGCCAAGCTCTGCGGCGGCGCGGTCCGTCAACTCTCCTTGCACGGAAAAAGTGGCCCGGTAATCGGGCAGCAGTTCCCGGGATATGCCATAATATTCCATGATTATCCAGGCCGGACTCTGGGCGGAGAAATCCCACAGCATCATCTCCGAAAGGCCGGAGGGAGTGGTGGCCGCCTCTCCCGTCATGCGCAGGGCGAGATAATCCCCGGGCAGCATGGCCTTGTGGATACGGCGGTACAAGTCCGGCTCGTTCTCCTTCAGCCAGGCGAGCTTGGAGGCGGTGAAATTGCCGGGGGAGTTCATGATGCAGCCCAGGCATCTCTCCCTGCCCAGCTCCGAGAAAGCCCGCTCGCCTATGTCCACGGCGCGGGAATCGCACCAGATGATGGAAGGCCGCAGAGGCTTGAGATCCTTGCCCACCACCACCAGCCCGTGCATCTGGTAGGAGATGCCGATGGCCAGCACCTTACCCAGGTCCACCCCGCTCTCCCGACGCAGCATGGCGGTGGCCCGCACCAGGTGCTCCCACCAGGTATCCGGATCCTGCTCCGCCCAGCCTGGGGACGGAGCGGAGATATGCAGCTCCTCGCGGGGGGATGTCGCGGCGGCGACCAGCTTCCCCGTCTCCGCGTCCAGCAGGGATGCCTTGATGGAGGAACTCCCCGCGTCGTAACCGAGCAGGTAGCCCATGGGATCCTTCTACCTCCTCCTCCGCCGTCGTAAGTCGGATCAGCCTCATCGCCGCCCGCGATGCCCGCGCCGTTGCGCGCGACAGCTGCGCGACGAACGTAACCTATCCTATCGTACCGCGTGCTCCCCGCACC
>JACVJD010000047.1 GCA_015711825.1 Candidatus Solincola daggyaiensis | reverse complement strand
TCGCTGATGCGAAGCTCCTCGGAGGCGGCGAGGGCGGTGGCGGAGAACCCGAGTTGGGCGAGGGCCGTGACGCCTATACCGGCGCCCGACAGCTTGAGGAAACTTCTTCGCGAGAGTTCCATGCTTCCCCCCACTTTCCTAGGTCGTATCCGGTACTTCCAAACCATGACTATACTGCTTCTCGCGTACACGCATGAGGCATACGCATAGATATATGTAAAACCCATACGGGATTTGCTTTCCCCGCATGCGCACAGTAACCCTCTCGCTCGTTTTTCAAAGATCAATTGGGCGCGGCGACGCGCCTCCTCTGAGAGTTTATGGCCTGACGACCCCAAAAATCGGCTTTCCTTCGAGGCCGTTTTCCCGGTCCCGTTCCGCGAACCTCTCTTATCGGCTTATCTTGACCCCGCCGTCGGGCTCGCACTTACCAGCAAACCGGCTGTCCATAAACCGGGTGCATTATACTATCGAATTTCACCCTAAGGCAACATTATCCGACAACCAGCGACACCGGCCCGCGTCTTTTCTTCATGAGAAAACGGTGCGGCATCCGCGCTCATAGCCCTTCTCTTCCGCCGCGAGATCGAGGTGGGCGGTAGCAAGGTCTTCCAGGGGGATGACGAACTCCTCATCCCGCTCCCCCGGCGCCGTAGATACCTTCAAATACCTGCCGCATTTCTCGCACAGGTATGCCCGCCTCTTTTCATCGCCCTCTGCGAAGATATATTTCAGCTTTCCCTGATCGACGTTCATACAGAAGGGGCAGATGATACGCGGTATCCCCCAGCGCGAGCCGCAAAGTGAGCACTCCAACACCCGCAGTCCGTCCTCGGACCTCAGAAACCCCATGATGGGCAGGTCGCCGCATACCGGGCACCTGCCTTTTGGCACCTGGTCGAGGTCGGCCTTGCGGGTTGCGGCCACGGCTGCCTTCCACATGAAAGGCGCCAAGGTCAAGTGTGTCAACATGTAAAGAACCGCAGGTTCCAGGGAGTATCCCTCCGCCAAGCCCAGGAACTTCTCGTCGTCACGCTCTAGAAACGCGTCGATGAGGGGGCGCAGCCCTTCCGCTGCAAGTTCCTTTTCAAGGAATTCTTCCAGTTTCTCGAGCGGTGCCTCGCTCTTTTTTCTCAACACTTCCGCGAGCTCCCTCATAAGCTCCTCCGCCAAAGCCGCGTCTATGGGCAATTCCCTGGTGTCGATAAGCGTCTCTCCCTCCTCGACCAGCTTGAACGCCTGCGATTCATCGAGATGCGGCAACCGATCGGGTATGCGCTGGGACAACTTGCGCTGCACAGAGAAGACCTCGCGATAAAGGCTCATCACGCCCTTCAGCTTGGGGTTGCTATCCGCATAGGCCCTGGCTTGCCTGTTGACTAGGCTCTTGTTGATCCTGCGTTGCTTCAGTTTGAAGTCTCCGATTTTCACCTACCTCCTTCAGCCATGTTCGCATTTCCATATCCCGCCATGTCTTTACGACACCTCCCCAGGATCACCTCACTTGCCATGCCGGCGTTGAACCGGGTCTCCCGGCCTCTTATTCCTCCAACTCGGCCTCAAGGGCCTTCTTCCTTTTCTCGGCCCCTCTCCTCCCCAGCATCGCAAAAAGAATGCTTCCCTCATAGAGAAAGAACATGGGCACGGCCACCAGCATCATGGTGATGGGGTTCCAGTCGGGGGTAATAAGAGCTGCGAAACAGAGGATGATGATCACCGCGTAACGCCAGTTCTTGTGCAACCTTTTTGGGGTAATGATGCCCAGGCGCACCACCAGCCACACCACCAGAGGGGTCTCGAAGGACAACCCCACCGCAACCATAAGCAGGGCCACCAGGCTGATATACTGGCCCGCCATGAGCACCGGGCTTATCCTCCCGCCCGCCTGACCGACAAGCCACTTAAGCCCTACCGGCAGGATGTAGAAGTAACAGAAGAGCACACCGCCCAGGAAGAAGAGGATGATGAACAGGAGCGCTGAGTACATGAAGCGCTTCTCGCGCTTGCGCAGCGCTGGGGCGATATAGGCGATGACCTCGTAGAGGATCACCGGCAACGCCAGCACGATGGCCGCGTACATGGCGATCTTGAAGCGCACCATGAAGGGCTCGAGCACCGTCTGATAATAGAGGTTTAGCGGGATGTCCGCCCTGGAGGCCGGCTCTTTGAGAAAATCGAGGATATCCCATGAAAAGACGTAACCCACACATATGGCAACCCCGAGGGACAGGAACATGACGATAATGCGCCTCCTGAGTTCCTCGAGGTGCTCGATTATGGTCATCTTGCGGTCGGCCAAACCAGCCTCCGGTCTTTGGGGGAGTTTAAAAGACGGGGTCGGGGAGAGGAGAAAAACCCGCGATTGGGAGAAGTGCTATTCCTCCTCTTCCGCCTTCTTCTTGCTCTTTTTCTCCTCCTCGCTGCCCTCTATGCCTTCCTGTATGGCCTTCGACACCTCGGAGCTGGATTCCCTGAACTCCCGGATGGCTTTGCCGACCGAGCGCCCGATCTTGGGCAGCTGAGCGGGCCCGAAGATTATGAGCGCTATGAGAAGGATGATGCCCAGCTCGGGAAGTCCGAAACTCTGAAAAAGCGCGAACATATCCCATTCCCTCCTTTCCTGGCTTATAAAGAACGGCCACGACCCCAGCAGGGTCGCCCGTAATGCCGCCTTAACCGGCACGTTAAAACAGTTTAGACTCCGGCAGGATGATAGTCAACGAATCTGATCTCGTGTGGATCCTTATTGACGTAACGGGCGAATCCACTTAGCCAAACCTTCAGCGGCGGCGACCACGCGGAGTAACACATGTAACGCGCGAAAGGTCGTTATCGATGGTGGGGATCATACTCCAGGCCCTGCCCGCATCAATCGAAGACTTTACCTAGACACTTCTTTTCCTCGCTCTTCTTACATGGCATGTATAGGAGGTGTCCAGCGTTATTCTGTGCTTGGGCAAGGGCAAGTCCATGCTATGATCATCTAGGGCCCCTCTCCCCATCGCACACGCTCGACCAATGGACGACTTCGTGGCGGAGGTTTCGGGGCGGAAGCGGAGAAGATATTCCAAGAACAGTCTCGGAGGAGGGTGATGAGAAGGATCTTCACGGCCGCTTTGTCGCTCTTCCTCTTATTGTTCCCGATCATGGCCTTCCTAGGGGGATGCGGTGAGGGAAATGCGAAGGGGAATCGCTCCCAAGAGGCCGCGCAAGCTGCGGTCTCCTTCATGGACGCCCTTGGTAACCAGGACGTCGGGAGCCTTCGCGACATGTTCTCCCCGCAATACCTGGAAACCGGCGAGGTGCCCGACCCCATCAGCGTGGAAGAATTGACGGCCGCTTTGGGGTATCTCCTCTCATATCGCTTCTCCCCCGACCAGGACTTGGTCCTGGAAGGGGATCGTGCGGTGGTAAGGGTGGAGATGGAGATATCCGGCAAGGGCACCCGTGAGGAGACCCTGGTGCTTTCATGGCAGGACGGCGCATGGAAGGTGAGCTCCTTCACCGCACTCGACTGGTCGAACAAACCGAAGGGAAAGACCGACGCAAGGGCGGAAGTGGAGAAAGCGTTGCGCGATTTCCTCGTCTCCTGCATAGACGGACGCACCGAATACATCTTCGAGCATCTCAGCCTCGCCTACAAGGAAAAACACCGCCTGGAAAAACCGTGGACGGCGGCGGAGTTCTCCGGGGTGTTCGGAACCGCACGCTCATACGACTTCGATCCCGGCGACATCGAACTGAAAGACGGCAGCGCCGAGGTTGACGTGACCATCGAGTTCGGCAGCAGGGGCAACCTTGAATCCGAGACCTCGCGCGTGCGCCTGGTAAAGGAGGGCAGGGACTGGCTCGTGGACGCCTTTCCCTTCTTTATCTATTGAAAATGCGTGGAAAAGAGGACTTGGGACCCATTGCCGTTTCTTAGAGCACCGCACTCCCATGTCCGGGTCATGTCAAAAGAAAACGATGTTTCCTGACCGCTGCCCCCCGCCACCATCTTTCCATAACCGCACTTCCGGGAGAGGAGCCTCGTTTTACCGAACGCTGGAGCGCCCTTGGGCGGCAAGGTCCAGATAACAGCGCGCCGTGGCGCCGACCTTCGCCCTACCCCCAGCCATGACCAAAAGCCCCACATCCCTTTCAACCCGTACCGTTACCCATATATAGGCGGATTGCCCGCCGTAACTAAGGGACGCGAGCCTGGCGCCGTTGCGCGAGGCATATTCGCGCGCGGCGGAAGCGGGGTCGCTACCCACCCCGAAAAGGGGGGAGAGCTCCAGGCCCGCAGCCTTGGCCGCGGCGTCCGCGGCGGTTTGCGCAACGGCATGGGCGCCGTACAGGGCGGCCACGTCGTGCAATACCACCCCCACCAGCAGCATCACCACCATCATAACCGCCGCCACCGGCGTCACTCCCGCGGTGTCGGCGGCGGCGAATTTCCTCACGGGGCCTCCTCACGGTCGTTCTCGATGCGCATTTCCGCGCTCCCGCGCACCGTTAAGGAGGGGAAGATGTTCTCTAGCGCGGGGATGGATACCGGAACCTCGTATTCCACCTCCACCCTTATCCACTCGCCCCGCCGGCGAGGACCGCTCTCCACTCTGACCCGCAGCTTCTCGCCGTCGAGGCCCGCCGCCGCCCTGGCGGCGGCGCCTTCGATCATGGCCACACTTCCCGTCTCCACCCCTTTCCTGGCGCCCTCTCTGGCCGCAGCGGTGACCGCGATCTGGGCGCGCATGACCATCACCGCCTGGGCGAAGAGTAGAAACACCAGGAGGAGGACCGGCAACACCAGGGCGAACTCCGCCGCCGCTTGAGCGCGTTCGCCCTCGCGCGTGAGGATACGCTGAAAGACCTTTGAAATCGGCTTACACGACCTTCGCATGATCATGGCCCTACCTTTTAGCGAGCGGAACGATGGCCTTCCCGTGCCCCGGTGAAGGGGCTTCCCCGCGCGCGGCGGAGAGCCAGAGGCTACTCCACCGTCTTGAAGGTCTCCTCCCGGCTGGTCTTCCTGGCGCCCAGTTTTTTCTGCAGGTCCGAGGGTATCTCCGGGGTTATGTATCCCACGATGTCGTTGTAATGCTGGATGAGAAAGCGGTCCCCTCTGCGCAGTCCGAGGACCATGTCCGCAGCTTTCGACCTCAACTCCGTGGTACTGATGATCCTTACCGCCATCTTATCTCCTTTTATATCTCTAATGTTATACATGTTATATTATATGAGAATGCCGTTACAGTCAATGCTTTGTTGCCCTATCGGAGCTTCTTGCCGCCCCCTCGCCGCCACCATTCTTAGCCCCGGGTTCGATGCGAGAAAAATGTGCCCTCGCTTTCCTCGCACCCACAGTCGTCGGCTGCGAGCCTTGTGCGCAAGGGATTTCTCGCTCGCGAATGAAGGTCATGGGTTTCCCCACCGGAAGGAGCGCCTTTGAGCCGCCATTATCGGGGGTCCAGATCCCGCTACCTCGAGACCTTCACCGCGAAGGACGCCTCGCGCGCGGGGGTTGCTTTCTCGTCCCAGAGGCGCGAATAGCGCAGCTTTATGACGACCTCACCCTCGCCTACCGCCTCGAAGGTGAGCGTTTCCGAGCCCTCTCCGCTCTTGCGAGCTCTATCCTCGTCCAAGACGACCTCGCGGGACACCAACCTCACTTTGGACCCGTCCAATGGCGCCGTTACTTTCCATACATTACCAGTATACGGTTGAACGGGCAGGTTGATCACGAAACGCCCGCCCACGCGTGCCTTGATGACCCCGCCCATGCCGTCCTCTGCGGATCGCATCATGCGGACACCGGACTCTTCCAGGTAGGCTCTCGGCACGCCTATGCAGGCATGGGCCGCGCGCCTCGAAACGTTCCGCGTGCCGTCGTTGACATCGATATACACCGCCCGTTCCGCTATCACCGGCTGGTCGGAGCGTACCAGCGTGGAAACCTGGACGGTCTCGGGCAGGGTGTCGGCCACGTTCACCGTCTGCCTGCAGCCGGGACCCAGCTCGAAGCGCGGGCCCTCCACCTCTCCCGTGGGGGTCAGATAATCCAGCTCCACCTTGGCCACCCTCTCGCCCGGGTTCATCACCAGGATCCAGGTCTCGAAGATGTCCTTCTTTTCGGGCCACTCGCCCAACGAAAGCAGCTGGGGGTTGTTCTCCTGGGTCGAGCCCTCAGCCAGGTACCAGGCGGTGTCCCCGCATACGGCGCCCACGGAAGCGTGCGCGGCCTGCCGGTAGGACTCGGGGGCGTTCCAGTACATGGAGCGCTCCGCCACCACCGGGCGGTCGGAATGCACCCGCGTGGAGACGTGCCATTCGCCGGGCAGGGTGTCGGATACGTTCAACGTCTGCCGGCAGCCGGGACCCAGCTCGAAGCGCGGGCCCTCCACCTTTCCCGTGGGGGTCAGATAATCCAGCTCCACCTTGGCCACCCTCTCGCCCGGGTTCATCACCAGGATCCAGGTCTCGAAGGAGCCGGTGTCTCCGGCGCCGGTGGAACCCTCCGCCAGGTACCAATCCGTCGCGCCCTCGGCTGCCCCGATGGAGCAGGTGGACGCGTCCCGGAAGGAGCCCGCCCCGCTCCAGTACATGGCGCGCTCCGCCACCACCGGGCGGTCGGACTGCACCCGCGTGGAGACGTGCCATTCGCCGGGCAGGGTGTCGGACACGTTCACCGTTTGCCTGGTGTGGGGGGCCAACGACAACCTGGGTCCCTCCAGTTTCCCCATGGGAGTGATATAGGTTATCGCGACGTCCGCAGCTTTGTCCTCCGGGTTCATCACCAGGATCCAGGTCTCGAAGGAGCCGGTGTCTCCGGCGCCGGTGGAACCCTCCGCCAGGTACCAATCCGTCGCGCCCTCGGCTGCCCCGATGGAATCGTGGGCCGCCATGCGCCCCCCTTCCGGCGCGAGCCAGTAGACCGCCCGCTCCGCCACCACCGGCAGGTCCGATTCCACCACCGTCGAAACCTCCCATTCTCCAGGCAGGGTGGCGGCGACATTCACCGTTTGCCTGGTTCCCGGAGGAAGCTCGAGAACGGGGCCGGCAACCTTGCCCTGGGGGGTGATGTAGGTCAAGCTCGCGGTGGCCTTCTCCCGCCCCGGGTTCATCACCAGGATCCAGGTCTCGAAGGAGCCGCGGGCCTCGCTCCCCGTGCACCCCTCGGCGAAATACCATCTGGATGCCGCCTGCGAGGGCCCAACCGGACCCGGTCCTGGTTCCGGCTCCGGCTCCGGTTCGGGTTCGGGCTGCGGCTCCGGTTCCGGCTCCGGTTCCGGTTCCGGCTCGCCTTGATAGGAAACGGAAACCTGGTTCGAAAGGGGCGAGAGATTGCCCGCATCATCACGAACCTGCAACCTTATATATACCGTGACGCCCTCGAGGCTGCCGTCGAAGGGGAATCCCTCATAGACATACTCTTCCATACTTCCCGGCATCCCCGGCATGGGTTTCCCCCTCTCCAGCGGGATGGCGTCATCCCAGTTTTCCTCGGTGATGGGCTCATCGAGGAAGCGCACCTCGTAGCACATGGCCTGCCCGCGGTTGCCGTCATCTCCGGGCGATGTCCAGAAAAGCCTGATCCCGCGCGGCTTTCCGTCGCTCTCTATCTCGTCCAGGGCCAGGTCCCTGACCCCTCCCGGCCTCAGGGCATCCGTCTCCAGGCATCCCGTACCCCAGGGGTCGTGCCCGTATTCGGGCCAATCGGCTTTACCGTCAGGCGAGGAAGGGGTGCGCCAGGCCAGCAGCCAGCCCTCGCGGGTACCCGTCACCACTTCGCGCAAACCGTCGCCGTCCCAGTCGCCCACCGCCGGGGTAGGGACGCTCCAACCCCCGGTGAACTTAGGCCAGCCCGCTGGCTCGGTCCCCGAGGCGTCAACAGCATGGAAATCGTAATACGAGCTGGCGGCGAGGATCTCCTGGGATCCGTCACCGTCGATATCCGCGGCTCCAGGGGTATGGAAGAACATCATGTCGTTCATAAGGCGCGGGAAAGATGCCAGAAAGCGCCCGTCCGCGGCGCTCCATGCCGATAGCTGATCATGCGATCGCGTCTGGCTGGCGGGAAGAAAGAGGTCTATGGCCCGGCCGAACCCCATGGTGGGAGAGATATAGCACATCCCGTGCCCCTGGAGTTCGGCGAAGCATCCTCCTCCCAGTGCGCACATCACCGGCAGGTCGTCCGACTCCGCCGCCGCCCCGGCCTCGTCGCATTCCAGGCTGAGGGGCTTGCCTTCGCTGTCACTTCCCAGGTAGGAGGACCCGTCCGCCTTGAGGATGTATCCCGGCCCGGCGGCGGACGATACCCCCACCTCCATGCTGCCGTCGCCGTTCAGGTCGGCGATGGCGGCGGGTCCGTTTACCCCCTCGAGAACATTGGGGAGCATGCCTGTGGCCACCATGGCCAGCCTAGCCGGCCATCCCGGAACGAAAGCATTGGCCGCCGGTCGGTCGGGGGCAGGGCTCGCGCCCGGTTCCAGCCCATGGGCGGCGCCGTCGGCATGCACCGCGTAGACGCGGGTGTTGCCCGGGTTGAAGAGATTGCCCGCCGCCCCACCGACGAGCGGCTTGATGAACGGAAGCAAGAGGGAGATGGCAAAGGTCTGCGGCGAGACGCTGAGCGCCTCGTCGGGATAGCCCTCGTTGGTGCCGCATATCACCTCCAGGGAGCCGTCGCCGTCGAGATCGGCAAGGGACGGGTTGGTGACGATCTTGCTCCCTCTGGTAAGTTTTTCCTGATCATGGAATACGCAGGTATGGGTGACGGGATCCATGGACGCGACCTTGGCGGGGTCCACCAACTTTACCGGCCATCCGGCCACCGGCGAGCCGTCGGCATGCCAGGCATAGATGTGCTGGTCAAGGCAGGCCGCGACGATCTCCAGGGAGCCGTCGGGAGACGCGTCCAGGTTGGAGAGCACCGGGCCGCGTAGGAACCCCTTATCCAGGCAGTTCCACTTGTTGAGCCGGTGCACCATGTCCGGCACCATCCGTGAGGCATGCCAGTTTTCGGGGAGGATCCCCGGCGTCCACCAGTCGGCGCGGTCCGGAATGGAAAAGAGGGGATTGGAGCGCACCGGGAAACCCGCCAGCAGCCGCCCCGATCCGTCCCAGGCATAAACCCTCCCCTCGCCGTCCCCGGCCACCACCTCCAGCCTGCCGTCGCGATCCAGGTCTCCCACCGCCGGCGTACCTATGATGGCGGCGTGGACATTGCCGGAAACCTCGCCGCTCCTGAACGCCGCCGAGCCTTCGTGCAACGCAAGGGAGGTGGAATGCACCGGCCAGCCCGGAAGCTCTCTCAGGTCGGGTTTGAAGGCGTGCACCAGCCCCTCGCCGGTGGCCACGATGAGCTCGTCGAGGCCGTCGTCATCAAGGTCCGCGAAGCGCGGAGAGGCGGAGATGTCCGCCTCCATCCAGGTGGGAGTCCCACCGTATGCGTCGGGGTCACGGAGACAGAATGCCGTTTTGCGGTCCTCTCCCCATATGCCCCGGCTGTCCCTCACCCTCACCCTCACGCTGAAGGCGTAACGGTTCGGGTCGTTTGCCCCTCCTCGCTCCTCGATGCTCTCCTGCACCGCGCGGTAGATCTTACCCAGGTCCAGGGTGGCCAAGGTGCCTTGTACCGGCTCGCAAAGCCCACTCTCGCTGCGCACCGTTTTCCAGTCCGTTTCCTCCGGGTCCCACCCCGGCGCCCAATCCACCGCGTAGCCGTAGGCGTCGGCCCGGACCGCCGCTACCCTGCCCTCAACCGCGAGGGATACCCTGCCGGGGTCGATGAGCTCGAACCAGCGCGGTGAGGTGATCTCGGCCTCGGGGGGAATGCGCCCTTCCTCGACCGCCTTAACCGCCTTGTATGCGTTGACCCTACCGTACCCGAAAAAGGGGTCCCAGCCCGGCGTGGAGTGGAAGCGCTCCGAGGGACCGATGACCGCGTCCAAAATGCCGCAGCTGACCCCGTAGGAATCCGGGGAGAAATCGATGTCGTCTGCGGTCATGGCCAGGATCTGCTTGACCTCGCAAGCGGAGAGAGGGCGGTCCAGTCCGGGATAGCGCCAGAGATCGCCCCTCCGCGCCGCGTCCTCCGCGGCGGAATAAACCAGCGCGGCAATGCCCGCCAGTCTGCCCGTGGCTCCCGATGAATGGCCGTCCGAGGGGGTGGAGACCACGGTATGGGCGCCGTAATTGGTAATCCCTCCCAGGTAGAGGTAGGAGGGCGGGAACTGGTCCACCAGAAAGGACCCCATGTGGTTGAATTTCTGCACCGCGTTGACCTGGATGGTGCGCTCATAGGTGCACGGGTAGTTCTGATGAGCGGACTCCTCGTCCGCCGCCGAGGCGATGACCGCCACTCCCTTGGAGTAGGCGTAGTCGATGGCCGCCTGCCCGAAGGGTGAGTTGTTGACCGAGCCCAGCGCCTCCTGGATAAGCCAGGCGCCGGAGTCCACGGCGAAGACGACTCCTTGAGCGAAGCGATTGATGTCCACGATGAAGGAATCCCCCACCCTCACCGGTAGGAGCATGGCGTTGGGACAGGCGCCCGGGAAACCCTTGCCGTTGTTGGCCTCCCCCGCCGACCACAGGCATTCGGAGGTCCCGTGTCCATAGTCGAGTTCGTCCCATGGGTCGTTGTCGTCCTCCAGGAAATCCCACCCGCAGATGTCGTCCGCGTAGCCGTTGTCGTCGCCGTCCATGCCGTCCGAGAAACGCCATATAAGATCCTGGGGATCGAGCATGCCGTTGCCGTTGAGGTCCCCCACGCGGGGATCGCCGGAGTAATCGTCGACATTGAACACCCCGTTGCCGTCGGCGTCCCAGTTGGTGGCGCCATGCGGGGGCGGCAGCTCACCGGAGTTGAGCCGGAATTTGCGCGCCAGGTCGGCCATGGCCTCGCTGTCGTGCCATTTGACGCCGGAGTCCAGCTCGGCGATGAGCACGTCCGGCCTGCCGGTGGTCACGGACCAGGCGCGGTCTATACTCGCCCCCATGACCCCCTTGAGCTCCTTCTCATAGAGGGCGGGCGCGAAGAGCCTGATCAAGGTGTGGTACAGCGAGTCGCTGGCCTTGCTGGTGTATTTCCAAAAATCGGGATCGGCGGGCGAGTAGTCGTCGGGCATCTCCACGCTACGGCAGTAATCCTCATAGCGGTAAGGATCCTGCCCCGGCGGGCGCTCAGGCCAGGGTGCATCGGCGAGCGCCGCGCTTCCCTGGAGAACAAGGATGGTCGTGAAAAGGATCGCACCGATCGCTTTCGCGAGTGCGCCTTTTGCTATCCTCCGGCGCGCTGTCATCAATCCCCCTTTTTTCCCCCATGACTTGGAACTTCATTATATATAGTATCCCGGTTTTTATTCAAGATTTGCGAGCGAGTCCGGCTTGCTTGACCGCATTGCGGGCTGTTGGGCCAGGATCAGGGTTTGCGAACCGCACGGCGGAAAGCCGGGGAGAAGGTGGACTCACGCGATCGTCGCAGGACCTCGCTTCCGATCGCGTCCTCGTCTACATTTGTCTGCACCCAAGGGGCTGGCAGGATGAGAAGCGGCGATTTGATGGAATGCGCATACCTTCATCGCGCCCTCACCGAAATCACCGGTGCCGGCCTGTCTTTAGCGCGCTTTCTTTGCTTATCGGAGTGTTTCAGCCTGGGAAGGGCGATACCGTTGACGGTGGAGCCGTCGCATTACCGCGCTTTCTTGCTTTAGCTGGATGTTTTGCGCTCTCCGCCGCAAAATGCGGGTTGTCGTGCCGCAACGGCAGCTTATGAAGTGGCAGAATGGGTGCTCGAGAAATCCTCTCATGCTTTGATCACCATTTTTGCCTGAGCGCTACCTGATCGCCGTTATCTGTTTACCCACGCCTTCGGAAGAAGAAGCTGTTTTTGGTGCGTTTCAGGTGCGGAAACAATCCATAACACGGCGTCCATCTGAATCCGGCCCCCAGGCGTTCAGGAACCCGTTAAGGAGAATAAGGCTCAGGTTCCCCTGTAGTAATGGATGTTCTTGCGGATCATGGAGCGGAAGCTCTCCTCCGAACGCCGGCGCGCCTCCTCCGCCTGCACGCGATCGGTTATCTCGCTCATGAGACCGATAAGCCCCGCCACCGTTCCGTTCTCCTGGTAAGGGCGGCTGGAGGTCTGGATATAGCGCAGCCTACCGTCCTTGTCGATGACCCGGAACTCATAGGGCTCCAGGTCGCCGCCGAGGGTACGCCGGAAGCTCCCCACCAATCCCGGCAGGTCCTCCGGGTGCACAAACCTCGCGAAGGGCTGGCCCACCAGCTCCTCGGCCTTGAACCTGCTCATGCGCTCGATGGCCGGGCTCACGTAAGTAAGTGTGCCCTGGGTATCCACGGTGAAGACCACATCGTTCAGGTTCTCCACCAGCAGGCGGTATCTCTCCTCTGACCTCCTCAACTCCTCCTCCACACGGCGGAAAGCGGTGATGTCGCGGATGTTCATCACGATGCCCTCCACGTAGGGGTCATCCATGAGGTTGGCAGCCACGGCCTCGGCCACAAACCAGGAGTCGTCTCTGCGCCGCCAGCGGTAGGTCACGCGTTCAACCCTCCCCTGTCCGTCCAACCCAGTGGTTAATTTTTCCATGAGGGCATCTAGGTCGTCGGGGTGCACGAACTCGAAGGAGTTCCTTCCCACCAGCTCTTCCGGCTCGAAACCTGTGAGGCGCCTGGCGGATGGGCTTACGTAGCGCATACCGCCATCGCGGTTTAGCACCAGGATGAGATCATGGGCGTTCTCCACCAGCTTGCGGAAGTAGTGGTCATCGACACGGCGTGGTTCTCGCTGCCCCGCGATGCCTGCCCCCTCCAGCTCGGCCACGCGCCGGCGCAGCTCCTCAAGCTCTGCCTCGATTTTGTAGCCGCCGTTTTCAGCTTCCATGCCTTTGCTTCCGTCAAGAGAAGGGCACCCCACCAACATACTTTATATCGGTAGAATGTCGGTTTCCTTGACTCCTCTTTTCCCGGCATGCGCGTAGCCCCCATGTCCTCTCCATGTCCGACCTCAGACATGAGATGAGGCGTGACCCCTATGTCTTGACCCCTATGTCTGGGCTAGGGGTTGAAGGTGTAGCCCGAGAGGGTGTCGCCGGCGGGGCAGGTGCCGCGGTACATGGAATACATGGGGCGCTCCACCACCACCGGGCGGTCGCTCATCACCTCGCAGGCCACGTCGTGCTCCGGCCCCACCACCTCGTTCACCTTCACCGTCACCCGGGTGCGGGGAGGGACGGAGACGGTATGCTCCCGCTGCGAGGTGTCCTCGAGCATGAAGCGCAGGGCCACCCGCGCCTCCTCGTCGGCCGGGTTCATGAGGCAGATCCACTCCTCGAACCCCGCCCTGGTGCAGCCCTCGGCTAAGTACCAGGAGGAGCCGGGCCTGGCCACCCCCATGGCGTTGGAGCCCTCGTCGATCACCGAGCCGTAGAGGAAGTACATGGGGCGCTCGGCCACGATGGGCAAAGAGGAGGTGACGGTGGCCGAGACGTCGTGCTGGCGCGCCACGTCGTTGTTCACGTTCACCGTGAAGCGGGAGCGGGGGGCGAGGGAGTATTCCCGCTCGATGCGCCCGCCGTCCTCGGTGAGGTAGACGATCTTGGTCCGCGCCTCCTCCTCTCCCGGGTTCATGAGGCAGATCCACTGGTTGAAGCCGGAGCGCGTGCAGCCCTCGGCGAAGTACCACTCCCGCTCCGGACGCGCGGCGCCCATGACGTTGTGGCCCCCGTCCCACATCCCCTGGTAGAGGAAATACACCGGGCGCTCGGCCACGATGGGTTGATCCGAGGTCACGCGCATGGCCACGTCGTGGCCCGGTCCCACCTCCGCGTCCACCGCGACCGTGCCCCGGCTCCAGGGGGAAAGGCTATAGGAGCGCACGAGGGAGGCGCCTCCCTCCATCAAGTACTCCACCCTGACCTGCGCCTCCTCCCCTTGCGGGTTCTGCAAACACAGCCAGGTGTCGAAGCCTGCCCGCGTGCAGCCCTCCGCGAAGTACCATTCCTCCCTGGGGAACTGCGCCCCCTGGGCGGTGTGCCCCCCGTGGATGGCGCCTCCGTCCTCGCCTGAGTAGGTGAAGTACATGGGGCGCTCGGAGACGATGGGGCGGTTGGAGGTCACCTGGATGGAGACGTCCTTTCCCGCCCCCACGTCCCCGTTGACGTAGACGGTGCTCCTGGAATGTGCGGGGAGGGAATAGGTGCGCATGGAGGCCTGGCCCTGCCCCTCCCCCAGGTAGTAGTTCACCGTGACCTCGGCGGGGGAGTCCCCGGGGTTCTGCAGGCACAGCCAGGTGTCGAAGCCTTCCCGCGTGCAGCCCTCGGCGAAGTGGTTGGTCTCCGAGATGTTGTTGCCCACATACACCGTGACCTCGCCCGAGGCCGAGACCTCGGCGCGGTTGCCGGCTGAGTCCCAGGCCTCCACGGAGAGGGTGTGGTAGCCGTTCACCACCGCCGAAGTGTCCCAGGACGCCGCGAAGGGGGGAGAGGTGCGCTCCTCGATCTTCCTCCCGTCCACGAGGAAGGCGGCGCCCCCCACCTTGAGGTTGTCCCGCACCTCCGCCTTCACCGTGACCATGCCCCGCACCCACTCCTCTCCCGTGGGCTCGGTGACCTCCACGCTGGGAGGGGTGGTGTCCTTGAAGAAGGGCACGGGGGCGGTGAGGCGCTTCCTGCCCGCTGCGTCCTTTACCTCCGCCGCGAGGAGGTGCTCCCCGTCGGCTAAGCGGGAGAGGTCCAAGGCCACGGCATGCTCGGGGCCCGAGCGCAAAGGAGCCCCGTCCACCAGCCAGGTTATGGAGGCGACCCCTGAGACGGCGTCGGAGCAGGAGACCTCGGCCGCGAGGCTTCTCTGGAAGTAGGCGCCGGGGGCGGGCGAGGTTATCTCCCCCTCGGGGTCGGAGAAGTCCGCGCGGTAGCGGAACTCCTTTTGCGCCGAGGTATTGCCCGCCCGGTCCTCGGCGTAGTAGGAGATCACGTGCTCCCCTTCCTCCAGGGGGAAGGGCTTAGCATAGAGCGTCCAGGAGGAGGCGCCGCCCTCGCGCCAGTAGGAGGCCTTGACCCCGGAGCCGGAATCCGAGGCCGAGAGGGCGGGCCCGAAGGAGGGCTGGGAGACATACCAGCCGCCCTCCCCGTCGGGGGCCGATACCTGCAGCTCCACCGTGGGGGCCTTGCGGTCCAGCACGATGTCCTCGAGCACGTTCTCCGAGCGCCTGCCCGCGGTGTCCTCCACCTGCACGCGGAAGTCGTAGGTGCCGTCGGCGAGGGAGGAGACGTTGAAGTAGGCGTCCCAGGGAGAATCGGGGTCGTGGAGGAGGGACTTCCAGCTCCCGTTGTCCAGGCGGTAGGAGAAGTCCGCCCACACGATGCCCTCCTGGTACTTCTCGGAAGAGGGGGAGAGGAACCAGTCGCCTGTGACCTTGAAGTCGTCTGAGGCCGCCGCGGTTACGTGGAAGCTTCCCCGCTGGTACTTGCCGGGGTCGTTGATGGAGACGGTGGGGTCTGAGGTGTCCTCGCGCTTTGAGAGCACGCGGCCGGAGTGGGCTCCCGTGCCCACCGCCAGGGCGAAGAAGCGGGTGCCGTCGGAGAGGCAGTCGGTGGAGGCGGGGTGGTCCGCGGGCATCATCTTGTAGAAGAGGCCCCCGATCCTGTTCCAGGCGTCGTTCTCCCCGCAGGAGGCGTTGTAGTACCCCAGGCCGCCCGCGGGGTCGGAGGCGGCGCTTCCCCGCAGGGTGAGCATGAGGTCCGAGCCCTGGGATGAGATCTGGGGGTAGCACCAGTCGGTGTTGTTGCTGTGGATCGAAATACGGTTTTCCCACCCAGCTGATGGCCGGTACCTCCTGTAATAGACATGGTGCGCCCCCGCCCCGTCCTTTCCGTCACATACCAGGGCCACCCTCCTCTCGCCGCCCGCGCTGAAGGCGCAGCACTCCGGCCAGGACATGTCGGTGCCCCCGCCGGTGGGGATGAGGTCGAGGTTTCTCCCCCAGGAGGAGCCGTCTCCCGTCCAGGCCTGGGAGATGGAGCGATAGGGGCCGTTGCCGTCGGAGTAATAGACGGAGGCGCTCCTCTCCCCCGAGGCCTCGATGCAGGGGGTGGTGGCCGCCCTGGCGTCGCCTGAGTCGCTGGCGCAGGAGAGGGCCTGGCGGTTGAGGGAGAGGTCTAAGCGGAGGTAGTAGACCTCCATGCGCCCGGAGTAGTCGGAGGCGTAGGCGGCGTGCACCATGTTCCCGGCTATGGCCAGGTGCGCCTCGTAGTTGTTCCAGGAGGTCCCCTTGTCCACGTAGGTCTTGGGCCAGGTGGCCCCGCCGTCCCAGGAGCAGCGGATGACCAGGGCCCAGCGCCCGTCGATCACCTCCTTGAAGGAGAGGGCCGCGTACTTTCCCGATACCGCCAGGTAGGGGTCGCAGGCCTGGCGGGACCTGTCCACGTCCATGCAGGAGCCGGCCCCCCAGTCTAAGGTGAGCTCGTCTGAGGCGCGGTAGAGATAGACGTCCTGGCCGTTGTCCGCCGCCAGCAGCAGGCGGCCGTCGCAGTGGGCCGCCTGGGCCTGGCGGGCGCCCGAAAGGGACACCGCCACCTCGCCGGTCCAGGTGCCGTGGCCGGAGTCCGGCCCCGGGAAGGAGGCGGCGCCCTGGGGGGTGAGGGCGGGCATGCCCGCCGCGAGGGCTAAAAGGAGGGCCGCGGCCAGCCCCTTAGCCAGGGCGCGGCGCGACACGCGCGCCGGGTTCCTCGCAGCCCCGCGGTTCCTCGCCGCGAAAAACGACCTCACGCCCGGCTCGGGGCAGAGCCCTCGGGTCTTTCTGTTCGCAGACGCACCGATTGCCGAAAGATCGCCTTTGTTCGCTGCCACGGCGCCCTCCTCACCTTGCGGCGCCTTCCTGGTAGCCCAGGGAGTGGGAGCCGCCGGTCACCTGCCCCTTGTAGTCGAAGTAGAGGGCGCGCTCGCAGATGAAGGGTGAGAGGCCTTCAACGACGATGGAGACATCCCCCTCGTAGCCGTAGAGGCTTTTGGCCACGTCGTTGATGTTGATGGAGGCGCGTTGGCCGGGTTGTAATGTTGGGGAGTCATAAGGACCTACATAACCATTGTTGCCATATAATTGTATGGTCGGTCTTATTCTGTTTCCGCTTCCGCCTTCGCCCTGAAGAGGATTATAGATCAATATCCACTCCTCGAAGCCCGGGCCCGTGTATCCCTCGGCGAAGAACCAGCGCTTGGCCCCCACGCCCTCCTCGCCGTAGGCCTCGGCCCGCTGGGGGCACCATATCCCCGCCAGGGCCAGGGCCCCCAGCACGCTTCCCGCCAGCAGCAGGGCCGAGAGCAACCCCGCCAGAAGCACCTTCCCCGGGCTTAAGACCACCACCCTCACCTCTGCCTTCATCTCCGCTCCTTTCCTTTCGCCTCCAAACCGTATCAGACATTGGGGTCGCAGACATTGGGGTCGAGCCTCCAGACATTGGGGTCGAGCCTCTTTTGATGTCTGAGGACTCAATCTGGGGACCAATGCCTCGTGCTTAGTCCCAAGTCCGGGCCTGACCCGCAGGACAATTGACCTCTGGACATTGCTTCTCCCGAGGCGATGGCATTGCTTCCCATATGCCCGCACCACCATGGTCTACCGTTGTCCCACAAACAAAAGCAAGCAAGCGGTCACATTTTATGCATATGAAACCAATGTGTCAATATGTTTAAGTTATATTTGTTAGAGTATTTCTGAACTGCGGTAAAGAGGAGTAATCCCACCACCAAACGGGCATCCAAACTTGCTGGAAAGCCCTTATTCTATCCCGTTCGCCCGCGCAGCATTATACCACATCCCAGGACATGGACCGCATTGCGCGGATACTATGGCGCGAATACCATTGCAAGACCTCCGTGGCGCGTATATCATGGCGCGAATGCCATGGCACGACCCCACGGGCGGTGCAAGCCGGCCATCGCAGGATGATAGCCGGATGATATAATCGAGACGCTGGAGGTGGTAGGGTTGATAATCTCACGCGAGGAGCTCGAGAAGAGACGTCTGAAGCTGCAGCGAGAGCTGACTAGGGCGGTCGATGAACTCAAGCGCATGGGGGCGGAGCGCATAATCCTCGTTGGGTCCATGGCCGAGGGCGACGTAGGCCCGTTCAGCGACATAGACCTGGTGGTGATCATGCGTACGCAAGAGCGCTTCCTCGACCGCTTGAAGCTGGCCTACGGCAGGATTAAGCCGTCGGTGGCCATGGACATACTGATCTATTCGCCGGACGAGGTGGACGAATTGCGAAAGACAAGCGCCTTCCTGGCGCACGCCCTGGAAAAAGGAAAGACCCTCTATGCGGCTTGACGCGGAGAAAGAATACCGGCGTTGGCTGAAGCAGGCCGAGCTGGACCTCGATGACGCCCGCTTCAACGCGGAGGGGGGCAGGTACAGCCTCGCCTGCTTTCTATCCCAACAGGCGGCGGATAAAGCCCTTAAGGCGTACCTTTACCTAAAGGGCAACCAACTGGTATGGGGCCACTCCGTGGCCGAGCTGGCGGATGACGCCAGCGCCACCGATACGAGCTTCGCGGCCTTGAAGGAAAAAGGTTCTTTCCTGGACCGCTTCTATATCCCCACGCGCTATCCCAACGGGCTTCCCGGCGGGATCCCCTCCGAATCCTTCAATGAGAGAGACGCGGAAGAGGCCATGCAGGCGGCCAAAGCGATAATCGCGGCCGTCGCTGCCAAGGGCTAGACGGCCTTTCTCCTGATCCTTACACGGCTGCTATCCCCCACAGACATAGGGGTCACACAGACATAGGGGTCACGCCTCGTTTGATGTCCGGCGTCTGACAGGCTCGGCCGGGCTCAGTCCAGTTCCGGGATGTCGCCGGGGACCTTGCCCGACCACTCCGGCTTGCGCTTCTGCATGAAGGACATGATCCCCTCCACCACGTCAGGATGGGTCATGATGCGATCCAGGTAGCGGTGGTTGGTCTTTTCCGCCCTCTCCACGTCGGTCTCGGCGAGGAAGTCGTAGAGCATTTTCTTGGTGAGGGATACGCTTACAGGCGCGCAGTTCTCGGCGATCTCCTCAGCCAGCCCTAGGGCCGTGGGCATGAGCTCCTCGTCTGGGACCACCCGGCTCACCAGGCCGAATTCCAGCGCCTCCCGGGCGGTGATGGCGCGCCCGGTGTACATCAGTTCCGCCGCGCGGCTGATGCCGATGATCTTAGGAAGCAGCCAGGGGCAGGCCAGCTCGGGCAGGAGCCCGCGGCGCACGAAGGCCAGGCTCAGCTTGGCGCTCTCGGCCGCGATGCGGATGTCGAAGGGCAGGGTCATGGTGAGCCCCACCCCCACCGCGGCGCCGTTGTAGGCCACAATGACCGGCTTTGCGAGCGAGAAGAGCAGCTTCACCGTGCTGGCCTTCTCCTCCCGCAGATCCTGGGGAACGGTGTCGTCGGCGGCGGTGGCGCCGCTGGACATGTCGATGCCGGCACAGAAAGCCCGCCCCGCCCCGGTGACCACCATGGCCCGCACCTCCGGGTCCGCGTCCACCTCCTGCAGGGCGGAGATGAGCTCGTCCTGCATGCTCAAAGTGAGGGCGTTGAGGTGATCGGGCCGGTTGAGGGTGATGACGGCGACGTAGCCGTCCTTCTCGACTAGAATATCCTTGTGCTCCATTTGTTCTTCCCTCCCGTGGTTCCATGAGCGTCCGCCTACAGGCCATGCCCCTCACGCGGGGCGCTCCGCTCCGGGGAGCGGGGTCTTCCCCCTCCCGTTGTAGTGACGTGATCCTGACGCGATCCTGACGTGATCCTGACGCGATCCGCCTCGATGAGCTTATCACCGTACCGGAGGTAAGGCGAAACTACTGAAGGTTGGTAAAAAAGCGGCTTCCCAAAAGCCTACCCCGATGCCTAGATGCAGATGGGTGGCCTCGGCTACCTTGCCTGGCCGACAACAAACGAGCGAAAGGTGAGGACACGATCTCAGACACAAAACGAGGCTCGACCCCAATGTCTGAAACGAGGCTCGACCCCCATGTCTGAGACCCCCATGTCTGGCACAACATAACCGCGGCAAGGTAGAATATTATAAACGCTATGTATGGGGATGGGAGGGGCGCATGGGGACGACTCGCTGGGGGAGGAGGAAGAGGGGTAGGAAAGGGCGCTCTCGTGCTTCCCTTGAGGCCGGCAGGCGCCGCACAGAAGACCCCATCGGCACCATAGGCACCTATCAAACCATAGGCACCTATCAAACCATCGGCATCTATAAAACCATAGGCACCTATCAAACCATAGGCATCTATAAAACCATCGGCATCTTTAAAACCCTGCTGTTCGCGTCGATGCTGTTCATATTCCTGACGCAGTTCCTATTCCCATGCGCAAACTCGCCTTTCACGGCGTCGCGCGCCGCCTGGGCCGCGGACGGGACCTGCGGCGAGGCCAGCGCCCAGGGCTCCACCACCTGGTACTTTGCGGAAGGATACACCGGTGAGGGATTCCAGGAATACCTGACCCTCTTCAATCCCAACCAGGGCTGGACCTGGGCGGATCTGGACCTGCTCTTCAACCAGGAGCCTTCGCATACGGTCAGGATCGAGGTTTTGCCCCTCTCCCGCACCACCGTGGACATCAATTCCTACGCCGGGCAGGACAGGGAGGTCTCGCTGCGCCTGCGTTCCGACCTGCCCATAGTGGCCGAGAGGCCCATGTACTTCACCTACCGCGGCGCCTGGAAGGGGTGCACGGTGACCAGCGGCACGGAAGCCCTTTCCGATACCTGGTACTTCGCCGAGGGCTGCACCCGCGCCGGCTTCGAGACCTGGCTCCTTCTCGCCAATCCCGCCGAAACCCGGGCGGTGGCGACCGTGCGTCTCATCCTCGAGGACGGCGGGGTGAAGGCGGAGGAGGTGGAGCTGCCCCCGCTCTCCCGCCGCACCGTTTTCGTCAACGCCGCGGTGGGGGAGGGACGGGATGTCGGCGCCAGGGTGAAGGCTGACGCGCCTATCTGCGCCGAGCGGGTGATGTACTTCGATTACCACGACATGTGGCCGGGAGGGCATGCCTCCAGCGGCTTGAGCCGGCCGCGCGGCACCTATCTCTTCGCCGAGGGCTATACCGGCGCCTTATTCGAGGAGTGGCTCACGCTCTACGCCCCGCGGGAAAACGTGGGCGGCGACGGCAGCGACGTCACCCTGAACTGCCTCTTCCGGGAGGGGGAGGAACGCTCCTTCAGAGTGCACCTGGATCCCGACCAGCGCCACACCCTCAACATCAACCAGTTGGTGGGACCGGATAAAGAAGTGTCCATGGAGCTCGAAGCCGACGAGCCCTTCCTGGCCGAACGGCCGATGTATTTCAACTATCGCGGCGTCTGCCGCGGCGGCCACGTCTCCAAGGGGGTAGAGGAGGCGGGCACCCGCTGGTACCTGGCCGAGGGCACCACTCGTCCGGGTTTCGATACCTACCTCTGTCTGATGAACCCGGGCCGGGAGGCCGCGCAGGTGAAAGTGGATCATTTCTACGCGAAAGGCCTGGAGGACACCGACGAATTCTCCATTCCCCCACGCTCCCGCATAACCCAAGTGATCCGCTCCCACATAAGCTGCGGATACAGCGACATCTCTTTGCGGGTCGATTCGGACCTGCCCGTCGTGGTGGAAAGGCCGCTCTACCACCCTTCGGCCGAGTTTGAAGTGGCCAACGCCATGGACCACATACGCGTTTTGAGCATGGGCATAGGGCCGCGGGTGGCGGGCACGGAGAAAGACCGGGAAGCGGCGGATTACCTCGAGAGCACCCTTAGGAGCTACGACTACCGGGTGGAGAGGCAGGAGGTACCCCTGCCCGACGGCTCGGTTACCTATAACGTGATCGCCCGCTCTTACCCGCGTTACCCCAATGAAAACAGGACCCTGGTGGTGGGCGCGCATTACGACACCAAGATGGGGACGGGAAGCCCGGGGGCCAACGACAACGCGTCTGGGACGGCGGTGGTGCTGGAGCTCGCCCGCTGCTTCAGAGAGATGCTACCATGGAAAAAACTGGTCTTCATCTTCTTTGGGGGAGAGGAGCGGCTGGTGGAGGGAGGCGACCAGCATCACTTCGGCTCCCGCTACTACGTGAACAGCCTGTCGCCCGAGGAGAAGGAAGTGTATATCGGGGCGGTGGTGGTGGATATGGTGGGGGTGGGGAGCCGGCTATATGCCCGCACCATGGGGGTGGGCCCCATGGACCTTTGCGACCGCCTCATGTCCTACGCCAAGGAGGTGGGGGTCTCCCTGCCCTACCTGGCGAGCGGCTCCTACTCCGACCACGAGCCCTTCGAGAAGGCCGGCATCCCCGCGGTGTGGCTTGAGGTGAAGGACGATCCCTTCTACCACACCCCCGCGGACAGCTTCGACAAGATCGACCCCGCCCATATCGATCGCGTTGGGCGGCTGCTGGAGGGCTTCATGCGCTCGCTGTGACATCAAGGCCCCTGCCCTCTTAAACCTGCTTAATCTACTCGCTTTTGCATACCCTGCATATACCCATACCCTGCATATACCCATACCCTGCATATACCCATACCCTGCCTATACCCATACCCCGCTTATGCCCATACC
>JACVJD010000046.1 GCA_015711825.1 Candidatus Solincola daggyaiensis | reverse complement strand
GCCACCTTGGCTTTGAAGGCCGCCGCGTGGTTCCTTCTCGGTCTCTTGGCCATTCTTACTGCTCCTTTCGTCTCTCGGGAGCAGTTTACCACTTAAGCACCTGTCCAGTTTTCCCCGGCCAGCTCTCTTGTATAACCGTACCCTTGCCTGGTACAGGTCATTGGCAGGGGGAGGTGGAGCGCGTATAATGCGAAACCATGACAAAGAAACAGAGGAAAGAAGTCTGATCGTTTGAGAGTACACCTTATCGCTCCCACCAAGAAGGGCGAAACCTATCTCTTTAACCGGGGCCTGCTGGCGCCCCTGGGATTGATGTACCTGGCGGCTCACACCCCGCCGGAGATAGAGGTCCGGGTCATCGACGAGAACACCCAGCGCATCGATTTCTCCGACCTTCCCGACCTGGTGGGCATCACCACCATGACCGCCACCGCGCCCCGGGCCTACGCCATCGCCGACCGCTACCGCGCCCTGGGGGTAAAGGTGGTGCTGGGAGGGGTGCATGCCTCCATGCTCCCCGAGGAGGCTTCGCGTTTCGCCGATGCGGTGGTGGTGGGAGAGGGGGAAGAGATCTGGCCGCGCCTGCTGGCCGATTTTGCGGGCGGGAGGATGGAGCCGCTGTATAGGCAGGACGCGTTCATGGACTTCTCGCGGCCCCTGCCGCCCCGCCGGGAGGTCATCGACCTCCGCCGCTACTGGAGTGCCAACGGGGTGCAGACGGCGCGCGGCTGTCCGCATGCGTGCAGTTTCTGCTCCGTCACCGCCTTCAACGGGCGGAAGATGCGCTTGCGGGAGGTGGACGACGTGCTCGCGGAGGTGGAATCCCTTCCCCGCACCAACCTGCTGCGCCGTAAGGTGGTTCCCTTCGTGGACGACAACATCGCCGCCAACCCCGCCCGCGCCAAGGAGCTTTTTCGCGGCCTCATCCCCATGAGGATAAGATGGGGGTCCCAGGCCTCCATCACCTTCGCCAGGGACGAGGAACTGGTGGCCCTGGCGGCGGAAAGCGGCTGCCACTTCCTCTTCATCGGCATAGAGACCATGTCTCGGGAGGCCCTTGCGGAGATGGGAAAGGCCCAGAACCGTGTGGAGGAATACGACCACGCCCTGCGCCTGCTGCGCAAGCACGGCATCCACGTCATGGGGGCCTTCGTTTTCGGCTTCGATTGCGACGACGAGACGGTGTTCTCGGACACCCTCGCGTTCGCCATGCGCAACAAGATCCAGGTGGCGCAGTTCGCCCACCTGGTGCCCTATCCCGGCACGCGGCTCTATCGCGAGCTGCTGGAGCAGGGCAGGGTGGAGGAAGAGTTCTGGTTCAAGCCCGAGTGGGATGCCCGCGTGGTTTACAAGCCCCAGAGATTCACCCCCGAGGAACTCGCCCGGCTCACCCACCGGGTGCAGCGCGATTTCTATTCCTACCGCTCCGTTGCGAGGCGCATGTACCCGCACCGGCACTGGAGCTACTGGCTGGCCTTCAACCTTCTTTACCGCCATTCCCTAACCAACGGCAGGTCGCACGAGGTGGGGGACTGCGACGGGAGTGGAGACGGCAACGCAAAGCCGACCCGCTTTCGCCTCCTCAACCGCTCATCGGCCTGATTCGGCACCATCGGTTTCTCATCATGCGGAAATGCAGGCGGAGCAGAACGATATTTCCCGCGGTGACGAGACGGATCGCAGGTGTCGATGGCGATGATCGGCAAAGGATCATACTGTCGGTGGCCCGAAATATAATGCCATTTTATTCCATAGACGTGGCCGCTCGCCGGGCTGGTCACGGGGGACGAGCGGTGTCAGGATATGCGCATCGCCCCCATGGCCGGCCTGTCGAGGACGATGAAAAAAGGCTCTCGGCCCACGGCCGGCCGGTATCTTTCGGGCATCGCCTCCAGGTATGCGGGCACGGCGTCGCGGTCGACCAGGGCGATGACGCAGCCCCCGAACCCCGCCCCGGTCATGCGGCAACCCCATACCCCCGGCTGCCGCAGGGATATATCCTGCAGGGCGTCCAGCTCAGGCGAGGAGACCCGGTAGAGGTCTCGCAGTGAGGCGTGGGAGAGGTTGAGCAGGGAGCCCAGCTTTTGGGGATCACCTGCCCTCAGGCACTCCGTCGCCTCCAGCACGCGCCGCTGCTCCTCCACCACGTGCCTGGCGCGCATGAAAAGATGCTCGGGAAGGATGTCGCGGGCCGCTTCCAGCTCCTCCGCCGTCACCTCCGCCAGGTGCTCCCTGGCTCCGACCCTCCGGGTGATGAGGGCGAGAGCTTCCCCGCACTCCCTCCTCCTTTCCCGGTAGGCGGAGGCGGCGAGGGAGCGCCCCACCCCCGTATGGCCGATGACCAAAGCGGTGTCCGGCAGATTATACGGGATATGCCGGTATTTCTCCGTAAGGCAATCCAGCAGCAGGGCATGGCCGTCCTCGGCCAGGGCTATCGCGAACTGGTCCATGATGCCGCACGGCACCCCCACGAACTCGTTTTCCGCCCGCCAGGCCACGCGCGCCGTCTCCTCCCTGCTAAGGTTGTAGCCGAGGCCCGCAGCAGCCAGCGCGCTGACCACCTCCAGGGAGGCGGAGGAGGAGAGGCCGGCCTCGCGGGGGAGGTCGCCGAAGACCAGGGCCTCGAAGGGCGGAGGCGGCTGCGACGCGCGCGAGAGCACGGCGAAGACGCCGCGCACGTAGTCCGACCAGTCCCCGCTCTTCTCGATGGCGCGGGGGTCGAACTCCACCACAGCCTCCCCTCCTGCCGCCGTGGAGCGCAGCCGCGCCGGCGGTTGCTCCCGCGGGCGAGCCAGCATGTAGGTCCCCTGCTCCATGGCCAGAGGGAGCACCAGGCCGCCGTTGTAGTCGGTATGCTCGCCGATGAGGTTGACGCGCCCCGGGGCGAAATAGAGCGCGGGGGCGGCCCCCGCCCCGAAAAGCGCCTCGAAGTCCTCGCGGTATGCCCCTATCTCGCTCTCGCTTAACAAGGCCTCACCTCCCGCGTCTTTCCCGCTCTCCGTATCTGGCCCGTCCCCGGTCGGACGGCAGGTGTTTCCGGAGCCCTCACGCAAAACCGCCTCGACTCCGCCACGCGTGGCGATAGGCCCGGTTATCAAGCCATCTCGGCGAACGCCCTCCCGGCACCGCCGGCGGTATGGCCTTCGCCGGTTAAAAGCGGATGCCGCCCATGCCGCGCTCAGCCTTTCCTTGTGTCTCCGGCTCCTGGCCGCGATTCCCCACCCGGCGCCTTTCTCTTTTGGCGCGTCGCCCGCTTCCCACATCTGCCTCCCAGACCGCCCGGAGATCAGGTGGCCCCATCGACCTTCTTGACGTAACGCTTCACCGCCTCCCTCAGCTCGGCGGCCTTCTCCTCCGGGGCGGTGGTGTTGATGTGCGCCCAGGCGCCGGTTTCGGAGGAGGCGCTGTACTTGAGCTTGTCACGGTCGCGCATGGGGGGATAGAACTCCACGTGGAAATGATAATGGGAATGGTCACCGCCGTCGGTGGGGACCTGGTGCATGCACATCATGTAGGGAAAAGTGAAGCCGAAGAGGGCGTCGTACCCGCCGGCCACGCGCTTTATGGCCTCCGCCAGCCCCCTGACCTCGCCCGTGTCGAGGTCGCTTAGGGACCCCAGGTGGCGGTCTGAGACCACCATGACGTCGTAGCCGTACTGCGCCCACGGCGGCACGAAGGCGGTGAGCCCCCCACCGCTGTGGAGCACGCGCCGGCCGTCAGCGCGTTCGTGCTCGAGGATGTCGCAGACGAGGCAGCTTCCCCGCTCCCTGCGGTGCGCCAGGGATGACTCCAGCTCCGCGCGCACGCGCAGGGGGATGAAGGGGTAAGCGTAGATCTGGCCGTGGGGATGGTGGATGGTCACCCCCACCGCCTCACCCCGGTTCTCGAAGATGAACACGTACTCCACGCCGGGGATGTCTCCCAGCTCGCGGTAGCGCCCTCGCCAGTGTTCCACCAGGCGCACCACGTGTTCCGTGGTAAGCCCCGGGAGGGTGACGTCGTGGCGAGGGGAATACAGGGTCACCTCGCATTTGCCGAAGCTCGGGCGCACGGGGATGAGGTCATCCCCAGCCATGTCCGGCGTAGGCGGGTCGAGCGTCAAGGAGGGGAAGTCGTTATCGTAAGCCAGGATGTCGTACTCCTCGGGCACCTTGCCGGAGCCGGGGCAGAAGGGACACTGACCCTCGGGCAGCAGGGGCCTCTCCTGGCGGTGCGAGGCTATCATCACCCAGGTCCTCAGCAGGGGATCCCATCTCAATTCCATGCCGGTCCACTCCTTTCCTGGTCTGATTTTATGCTATCGGGCCCCGTTTTTTGCTACCCCTTGAACGTTTCGCACCCATTTGCGGGCGAGGAAAAGACGGCCACGGCGGTCTTGGCGGTGAAAGCTTCATCCCAGCTGCACGGGCAGTCTTTTCTCCAGGCGGATGCTGCGCCCTCGCCAGGGGGCGAGGTAGGCGAGCACTTCCACGCCCGCCGCGGCCGCGCGCTTGAGGGTGGAGGCGAAGAGGGGATCCGTTTCCTGGTTGGGCTTGAAGGCCCTGCCCCCGGGATGCTTCACCACCATCACCACGCAAGCGCGGTAGCCCCTCTCCAGGGATATGGCTAGTTCTTCCAGGTGACGCGATCCCCTCGTCGTGGGGGCATCGGGAAAAAGGGCTACCCCGTCAATGACCAGGGTGCATCCCTTGACCTCCACCAGGCAGGGAGAGGTGCCGCATTCCAGCAGGAAGTCGAGCCTGCTGGATCCGAAGGGGTACTCGGGGCGGGGCTCACACGGGTAGGGGAACTCCGCCAGCCTTCCTTCCCGCACCGCCTCGGCGAAGAGAAGGTTGGGGAGTCGGGAGTCGATGTTCACCCACCCCTGGGGGCATCTCACGCCGATCATGTCCCAGGAGGTCCGCCTTGCCTTTGCGGCCGCGGGGCGCAGCCTTACCCTGGACCCGGGGACCAGCAGCTCCGCCAGACGCCCCGGGTCGGGAAGGTGCGCCTCCTCGCGTTTCCCGTCCAGCTCCACCACGGCAAGGAAGCGGTTGGGCCGCTCCAAGAACAACGCCTCGCGCCACTCTCCGATGTTCATGTCACCATCCTGACCTCGCCGCGCGGGCCGCGCCGTCGCCGCTGTGGGGTGGAACGGGTCTCCCCGTTTTCCCTCGCTTCATATATGGGCCGTCGCTTCTTTGGCGAGCGGTATGGGTGATGCCGCCGGTGCATGCCGCGCGCTCCCGCGGGGCAGGACTTACGCGGCGCGCCTTACCTTCCTGACGCATGGCTTGAAGGTTCGTGGAGCCACCCCACGGCTCGAGCGCCGCCCGAATTCTAACTAGGCACGGCCCGCGTTCTCCCGCAGGGCGCGGAAGAGGGCGTTCATCTCGTCAACGTATTCCTTGGCATCGACGAATGGCCTGCTGTAGCCCTCGACGGTCTCGCCGCTGACGCCCTCCCCCACCGCTTCCCGCCCGGCGCGGAAGACGTATTCGAGTTGTTCCGCGGCGGGGCAGGGATCGCGGGCCAGCAGCACCGAGGAGGGGAAGAGGATGGAGGCGTGCAGGCTTCCGCCCCCCACTTCCGCGATGCGCTCGAAGGTGAAGACCAGGGGATCGAAATTCCTCAGCCCCGGGAAACCGCAGGTGGAGACGAGGACGGTGCGCATTTCCCGCTCGCGCTTGTGCTCGTGGGGGTGGCTGCAGCGCCCGTCGCGGTACTCCTGGTAGGGCTCGGCCAAGGGCATGATGCGGTCCAGGAACCGCTTCATCATCGCGCTCATGGTGCAGATGTAGAGGGGGGTGGCATATACCAGCACGTCGGCGCGGAGCATCTTGCGGTGCAGTTCCGGCACGTCGTCCTTGTGGCGGCAGATACCGGGGGTCTTAAACCAGCACCAGGTGCACCCCAGGCAGTCGGCGATCTTCTTTTCCGCCAGGTACACCGTCTCCGTCTCCGCTCCCGCGGAGGCGGCGCCGGCCATGAAGCGTTCCAGTACCATGGCGGTGAAGCCTTTCTCCTTGCGCGGGCTGGAGTTGAACGCCAGCACGTATTTGCCGTTTCCTTCCATACCAACCTCCAAGATATTCTCGCGGCCTGTCTTCAGAGATGCCTGTGCCGGGACGGCAGTGGCGCACGGACGGCGGTCGCGCACAGTGCCTATCCTACCGCTACAGAGGAATGCCCGCCACCTCCCTCGAAATCGGCCGCCACGGTGTTCAGGGCGCTGCTGCCGCGCGGCCGTCATATTCTCCTCGTGACGGGAGCGAAGTATAGAACCTCCCAACGCGTGGAATAAGCTAATCGACCGCTCGCTTTTCGGACGCTCAAGCCATTAAGCCTCCCAACGCGTGGAATAAGCGTTACCGTAGCCGCCCAGGCGGATCCTCTTCTCGAGAAACCTCCGGGCGCGCGGAGTTCGCCGGATCGCCCGGATGCGCGCCGTCGGTTCCCGGCCATGACGGTCGCGAGGAACATGAAGGAGACCGCGAACCGCTACGAGGAAACGGATGACCCAACCCGGCAGGACGGCACAAAGGCCCGTCCCCCCGCGCCGTATCCCCTCAAGCGGGAAGGGTGAAGCGAAAAACGGAGCCGCCGCCCTCACGCGGCTCGTGCCATATGCGGCCGCCATGGTCGACCACTATGCGCTTGCCCAGGTAGAGCCCGAGGCCCAGGCCGGGCTTGGAGTGGTGTTGCGCCTCCTCCACCTGGAAGAAGCGCTCAAAGACCTTGTCTCGGTGCTCCTCCGCTATACCCGACCCCAGGTCCATCACCGAGACCATAACGCCCGCCTCCACCGCCTCTACCTTCACCTCGATCTCCGAGCCCGGGGGAGAGTACTTGCACGCGTTCTCGAGCAGGATCACCAGGAGATCCCTCACCCTATCCTCATCGAAGAGAACGGGCTCAAGGCCGGGGGGCACGGAGGTGGTGATGGTCGCGCCGGGGAGGCGTCCCCGCATCTCCTCCGCCGTCCGCTCCACCAGCGAGGCCAGGTCGCCCCTGGTCTTGTTGATGGAAAAACGCCCCCTTTCCGCCAGGGAAACGTCCAGCAAACCCCCGGCGAGGGCGGTCAAGCGCCGCGACGCCTGGGCGATGGCCCCGACCATCTCGGCCCGGGTGGCGACGTCCATCTCCTCCAACCCCTCGGCCAGGGTCTCGGCGTAGCCCGCCAGCAGCGCCACCGGGTGTCTCAGCTCGTGGGAGGCGATGTCCACGAAGTCGCGCAGGCTTTCCTCGTAGGCGAAGCGCTCCTCCTCGATGCCCAGCGCCCTCGCCAGGGCGGCCATGGTCTCTTTTTCCAATGGTGAGAAGCCGCGTTCCCTCGAGCACATCACCGCCAGGCATGCGACCGCCTCGCCGTGCGCGCTCACGGGGTGGAGAAGGCATGAACGAAAGCCGTGTTCCATCACCTCCGGGTCCCCCACGAAGGCATCCGTTTCCAGTTCGGCGGTTGACAGAATGCCCGATGAGCGCTCGGTGATGAGGCGGTAGCAGAGGTATCTCTCCGGCTCATCGAGGGGCGTGAACCCGGCCTGGGGGCGCAGAGTCGAGAAAGCAAGGGCATGCTCTCCCCCTATCCTGGTATATCTTGCCATATCCGCCTCCAGGACCTCCCGGGCCGTGAGGGTGAGCCGCTGCATGTTCTCCAGCGGATCCGGGCCCAGTTCCAGAAAACAGCGGTTTATCTTCCGCAGCCGCTCCTCGGCGCGCTTGCGGTCGCTGACGTCGCGGGTCACGCTCACGAACCCCGTGGGTTTTCCCTCCGCGTCGCGCAAGAGCGCGGCGCTCACCTCGGCGTGAAAACGCGTGCCGTCCTTGCGCGTCAGTACGTATTCCTCGTTTCTTACCCATTCTCCCTCCACGCGCGTGCGCATGGACGCCCTGGCCCGCGCCTTCTGCTCGGGCGCGAAAAAGTCCAGCACGTTCCTTCCCAGCATCTCCTCCGCCCGGTCGTATCCGAAGACCCGCAGCCCGGAGCGGTTGACCAGGAGGATGTCGCCGCCCAGGTCGGTGAGCACGATGCAGTCCGGCGAGGTCTCCACCAGGGAGCGGTAATGCTCGGCCATCTCCCGCAGGCGCTGGGTGCGGTTCTTGACCAGCCCCTCCAGGTGGGCGCGATAGCCGTGGAGCTCGTCCTCCAAGCGCTTGCGCTCGCTCAGGTCGCGGCAGATGGTGAAGTAATAGGTCCTGCCCTCCAGGGTACAGGAGGACATCGAGACCTCCAAGGGGAACTCCACGCCGTCCCTGCGCAGGGCGGTGAACTCGCGCACGCTGCCCACGACGCCGTCGCCGATGCCGCGCGCCAGGTCGGCGAAGGCCTTCAGGGCGTGTTCGCGGTACCTCTCCGGGATGAGCAGCTCGTGCAGGGGGCGCCCTTCCACCTCGCCCATACCGTAGCCGAGGAGCTCCTCGCCCGAGGGGTTTATATAGACGACGGCTCCCCGTTCGTCCACCACGATGATGGCGTCCTTCGCCCGGTCCGCGATGGCCTGAAAAAGCCCGCCGCCGGCCTCCGGCCTCGCCCCCCCGCCCGCGGCATACCGCGCCGCGCCGCCCTCTTTCTTACAACCCCCTCCGGGTCCGCATCTATCCTCGGCTGGCCGTGTGAAGTCTCCCTCGGCTCTTCCCTCCATGACCCGCGCTCCTGTCCGGGTCTCCGCTTGCGCCCGCTGGTCTATGCGGTAGCTGAGGCTGGGCTTTGCCGGGTATGAAGCGAAGCCCGCCGCGCCCTGGCCCGCCGCGACCGCCGCCATGCCGGTATGAAGGCGGCGCATTTGCGGCGCATTTATTTATATTTTTTGCGGCCGTAACACTCCGCCTCACCGGATCCCTTCTGCCGCAGCCCTATTGCGGATTAGCGGTCAAGATCCCCTACTACGATTTTACCCCTTTGCCCTTTATCCCATACGCGGCGCCTTCACCGCCCCTGCGCCGTGATTTTTCGGGCCGGTCAGAGAATCGGGCCAGCCAGATAAAAAGAAATGCGTTGCCCTTTACGCGTTGCCTTCACGGCCACCGCGCCGTGGCGGGAGAGGAAGGGAAAGCAAAGGGGAAAGCGGCTGCCCCTGGAGTAAGGCGGGCGTCTTACTCGCCGGCGGGAGTGGGTCGGTGGTGGGTTTCCCTGCCGTGGGCCGTGCAATATCATAGGAGACGATGGCAGGTGAGCGCCGGCATGCGCCGACGGCGGCATGGGAAAGCCGGGCTCCCGGTGACGGGATCGGGTAAGGCCGCACGTCGCTCCCGCGCCCGCCCGGAGGTCCGGGAGGGAGCCGGCGATGCGCGTAGCGAGGCGGAAGGCATGGGAAGGACGATCCTTTTCTCCTGGAACGTGAACGGGCTGCGCGCGGCCCACGGCAAGGGCTTTCTGGACTGGTTCCTCGCGAGCAAGCCCGACGTCCTGTGCGTGCAGGAGACCAAGGCAAGGGAGGAGCAATTGCCGCCCGAGCTGCGTGAGGTGGAGGGTTACCATGCCTATTTCTCCGCCCCCGAGCGTAGGGGATACAGCGGCGTGGCCCTCTACTCCAGGCCCGAGCCCGCGAGCGTGAAGGGGGGTTTCGGCATCCCCAGGTTCGATTCCGAGGGGCGGACGCTGATTGCCGACTACGGCGACTTCGTGCTCTTCAACGTCTATTTCCCCAACGGCAAGCAGTCGAGGGAGAGGCTGAGGTACAAGATGGAGTTCTACGACGCCTTCCTCGATCACGCCGAGGCGTTGAGGGGCAAAGGCAAGGCGATCATCGCCTGCGGCGACTTCAACACCGCGCACAGGGAGATCGACCTGGCGCGCCCCAAGGAGAACAGCAAGGTCTCGGGTTTCCTCCCCGAGGAGAGGGCCTGGATGGACAAGTTCGTGGAGCACGGTTACGTGGACACTTTTCGCATCTTCGACCGGGAGCCGGGTCGGTACACGTGGTGGGATCTGAAGACCAGGGCCAGGGAGAGGAACATCGGCTGGAGGATCGACTATTTCTTCGTCAGCGAGGAGCTGCGGGAGAGGGTGAAGGCGGCGTGCATCCTGCCCGAGGTCATGGGATCCGACCACTGTCCCATAGGCATGGAGCTGGAATGGTGAGCGGAAGGAGGAGGGCTTGTTCTCTGACATAGACGACATCACCGTAAACTACGAAGAGGACGGCGTGCAGGTGGTGCAGGAGCTGGACAAGGTGGTGCTCTCGCGCGGGGCCTGGGCCACGGTGATCTTCCGTTACCGGCAGTGGGAAAACGCCAAGGGCGACTATGGGCCCGACCGCTTCACCATCCGGCGCTATCGCAAGATGAACGACGAATACCGCCAGCAGGCCAAGTTCAACATCTCCAGCGTTGAACAGGCAAAAAAGATCGTGGAGGCCCTCTCCGCCTGGATAGATGAAGCTGAGCCCTGAGACGCACGCTCCCGTGGAGCCCACGGGTAGGTGAGAGGCAACCTCGCGCCTCATGGTGTTGCGAGCAGCGGAAGAGGGAAGACCACGGCAGGTTGTGCCGGCGCGGTCGTGGTGACCGCGGTCTTTATGGCGCGCAAAGCAAACGGTTCCTGATCATATGCGGCGCAAGACGCTTTTTTAGCCGCTTGCGAAGGGCATAAACCTCGCAAGCGGGGCCTTATGATCGGGAAGTAGCCAAAAAGTTCCATCACACGCTTGGCGTCTCACCCTCCTACCCCAAATCCCTTCGAAAAGCTCGACGCCGGGAAGGACGCCGTGCTTATCCGAACCGATTTCGCCAGAGACCGCACGGGAGGAGCGGGCGCTTCAGCATTTAATAAACGTGGCCGTCTCAACACTTTAGCGGGGCAGGCGGAAACGACAAGGCGTTGGGGTCGAATCGCGGCAGGGAAAAGGCAAGCGCTTTACGCTATACAATACAACATGAATCGTATAATATGACGACATGTCGGGATATATCCGAATAGCCGGCAAGGGGACCCGACTCCATTCCGAACAACTTCGGTGAAGTGACGCGAGTCCAGGCGGGAAGGAGGGAGCGCATGGGCGATTCGCTTGCGGTGCTGCTGGCGGAGCTCAGGGAGGACGAGGCGCTGGCGTTGGTGCGCGGATCCCTCGAGGGAGGCGCCGACCCCCTGTCCCTGGTGGAGGAACTGCGGCAGGGGATGACCGAGGTGGGGAGGCGCTTCGAGGCCGGGGAGTACTTTCTCTCCGAGCTGATCATGTCCGCCGAGATATTCAAGGAGGCGGTCGAGATCATCGGGCCCCACCTGCAGGGGGGGTCGGGAGCCGATAAGGGGAGCATCGTTCTGGGCACCGTCAAGGGCGACATCCACGATATCGGCAAGAACATCGTCTCCACCCTGCTGCGCTGCGAGGGATACGAGGTGCACGACCTGGGGGTGGACGTCGAGCCCGCCGCCTTCGTGCGCAAGCTTGAGGAGACGGGGGCGCGCCTGCTGGCTCTATCGGGGCTGCTCACCCTGGCCTTCGACTCCATGAAGGAGACGGTGGCGGCGGTGGCGGAGGCCGGCTTGCGAGAGCGGGTGAGGGTGATACTCGGCGGAGGGCCGGTGAACGAGAGGGTGGTTGAGTACGCCGGGGCCGACGCCTTCGGTGAGGACGCGGCGCAGGCGGTGAGGCTGGCGAACCGCTACCTGGGGGCATGAGCCCGCGGCGATCTAGAGGAAGGAAATGGTAGATGGACGCGCGCGAACGCATCGAGACCGCCATCCGCCTGGGCAAACCGGACCGCGTGCCGGTGGTGCCCATCATCGATTTCTTCGCCGGCCGTTACGGAGGCATCACCCAGCACGAGATGTTCTTCGACATCGAGAAGGCTGACGCCGCCTTGGAGAAGACCATGCGCGACCTGGGCCTCATCGACGGGCAGAACCTCTCCTACGCCGGGCTGGGGCGCATCATGCAGGCGATCTTTCCCACCCCTCCCATCATGCCCGGGGTGCGGGGGGTACCGGAGGACGGGCAGTTCCAGTTCGTGGAGAAGACGGTGATGGCCCCGGAGGAATACCGCCTTATCGAGGAGCGCGGACCCCTGCGCTGGATCCTGGACAAGATGAAGCTGAGCACCCCGGAGATGGGCAAGCCGGCCGGTTTTCTCAAGGTCTTCGCGGGGGCGGGAAGGGACATCATGAAGGCCAGGAGATCCGTGAAGCGCTGGCGGAGCAAGGGGGTGGAGTCCATGGTCGCATACAACATCGTCTTCACCCCCATGGAATATATCTCTCTCTTCATGCGCTCCTTCAACGACTTCATCCTCGACCTCTTTCGCCGTCCCGAGGAGGTGAAGGCGGCCAGCCGCGCCCTCATGAAGACCATGCAGATGCAGGGCCTGATGATGGTGAGGTCGAGCGGCCTGAAACGGGTTTTCATGGGAGGCACCAGGACCAGCGCCTCCTTCCTCAGCCCCAAGCAGTTCGAGGAGTTCGCCCTGCCGGAGTGGCAGGAGATGTGCGAGTTCTGGGTGCGGAGGGGCGTCACCCCCCTGCTGCATTTCGACAGCGATTGGACGGCCTTCTTCCCCTACCTGAAGAACCTCCCGCGGGGAAAGTGCATACTCAACCTCGACGGCAGCTCGGACATCTTCAAAGCCAAGGAGGTGCTGGGGGACCACATGTGCATCATGGGCGACGTTCCCGCCGCGCTGCTGAAGCTGGGGGAGCCGGAGGAGGTGGAGGAGTATTGCCGCAAGCTCATCGCCGAGGTGGGCGCGGACGGGGGGTTCATCCTCAGCTCCGGATGCACCATACCCGTTGACGCCAAGCCGGAGAACGTCAAGGCCATGCTGGCCTCGGTGCACAGACACCGGCCTTAGGCGGCGGGCGTTTTCACGGGGCCCCGGCGATGAAACGGCGAGGCGCAGGCTCCTGCCCCGTGCCGCGGACGGCGGGTCCGGGCGGGGCCGTCTCCGCGGCGGTCACGGGAGGAGGCGCGGGATGAGGTGTTGTGGTAGATTTAGATGACCTCATGAAATCGGGCGCGAAACCGTATCCCCGGCGACGACGGCATTCCGGCGTTGACGATCGCAGCGGCACTGCGTTCTTTGCGGGCGCGGGAGAGGGAGTGTAGGGATGGTAAAACCTGACTACGACGTCATCGTGATGGGCGGGGGACCCGCCGGGGCGGCGGCGGCAAAGGCGGCGGTGGAGGGGGGCTTGCGCGTCCTGCTGTTGGAAAGGAAGCGCATGCCGCGCTTAAAACCCTGCGCCGGATATATCTTCAAGGAAGCGAGGGAGTTTTTAGGCGCCCATTATCCGCCCATGCCGGAGGAGGTGATGTGCGACCCTCCCGAGGTGAGGAAGATCCATCTCCACCTGGGCCGGGATTTTCGCCTGGAGGTGGAGGAGCAGGGGCTGAGCGTGTGGCGAGATCGCTTCGACCGCTGGCTCTGCGAGTCGTCAGGCGCGGAGATATGGGACGGGGCGAGGCTGGCGGATTTCTGCGAGTGGAGGGACGGCGTGGAGGTGATGTGCGCACGGGACGGCAAGGAGAGCAGACTAACCGCCCGCTGCCTCATCGCCGCCGACGGGGGCCTCTCCATGGTGGCGAGGCGCATCGACCCCGATTTCACCGCCGGGGCGCCATACATATGCGTGCGCCACGAGTATCACCGCGGCGATTCGGACCTGGAGCCCGGGGTCTTCCACGTCTTCATGGACGCGGCCTACGGCGTCTATCCCGCGTGCTATTTCAAGGACGACCTCATGGTGGTGGACACCTCGGTGCGCCGGGGCGAGAGGATCGGCCCCACCCGCGAGGCCTTCCTGGCCATGCTGCGCCGGGACTTCGGGTTCCGCCCTCGCGAGCAAGTCATGACCCTGGGGTGCCGCGCCGTCTTCACCGCCGCCATCAACCGCTTTTGCCTGGGCACCGACCGCGTGCTGGTGGCCGGCGAGGCGGCCGGGTTCATGAACTCCCTGGGGGAGGGGATCTCCTCCGCTCTCTCCACCGGGCGGCTGGCGGGGCTGGCGGCGGCGCAGAGCGGGAGGTCCGCCCCGGGCGCTCTTTACCGCGCCTGCACGGCTGCGGACCGCGACCGCACGGCGCGGGAATGGTCCCTCCTCACCCTGCTGCGAGGGGGGGCGAGGCCGGAGTTGAAGCGCGCCCTGGCGCGCCTCTCCCTGGCGGATAAAGCCCGTTTCCTAAGGGGGGTGCTGGCCTGGCAGCGGGGCGGGGGAGTGGCACCGGGCCTGAACAGGGAGGCGCTGGAGATCGCCCTGCGCAGGCTGCTGCGTGGCTCCTACCATTTCCGCGCCTGAGCCTCCGCGGGGCCGCCGACCGCTAGTGCCGTATCGCCTCGGACGGGTAACCATCCGAGGATTTACGCGCCCGGAGGCCCGCTCAAGCTCCCGTGGTCCCGCGCCGGGCCGGCGTGCCCATGGTGCGCGAATTCCGGTGCGACCACGCTTGCCTCCCCCCTCGTGCAAGCCGTCCGTGAGCTCAACTTGTGGGCGAGGGCCCCGCCTGCCCGCGTGCCGGGCCGGCGAGCTCCTCTATCCAGGCCAGTATATCCGGATAAACCTCCTCGCGCACGCGCTTGCCCATCACCAGGTCGGTATGCCCGTACCCCGGATAGCATTTGAAGCGCTTATGCTCGCTCGACACTTTATCGTAGGCGTCCAGGCGCACGTTCTCGTCCCCCACGAAGTCCTCGGTGCCGGTGATGAAGAAGAGGGGGGCGGTGATGGTCCCCATGTGCGCGGTGTAGTTCACCTCGCGGCGGAAGTCACGGAAATCAGGGTCGCGGGCGAGGGCGACGATCTGGGAGGCCATGCGCGCGGTTACGTCGTCGGAGGCCCACTTCAGCAGGCTCCAGCCGGCGTCGGGGTCCACGTTGTCCGCGTTATAGAGGAATATGGCTATGGGACCCCGCATCGCCAGCACCCTGCCCAGGCGGGGGAAGCGGGTGACCAGGTCCCCGATGCGGCTGGCGGGAACCCGCGGCGACAGCCGGTCCTGCACGGAGAGCCAGCGCATCAACCCGGCGGTGAGAGCGCGGTAGAAGGGGAGGCGCTCGAGATCCCTTATCCAGTCGCCCCCGCCGCGGTGCAGGCCGGGCGGGCTTCCGATGGTAATACCTCCCAGGATGCCCCGGTTTCGCTCCTGCGCCAGCTCGGGGTCGAGGGCCACTCGCAGCTCCCCGTCCCCGTCCTCCGGCCTCACCCCCTGCAGGTACATGTAGAGGACCATGCCCCCCATGCTGTGCCCTATCCATATGGGCCTGCGCCCCGTGGACTCCCTTACCTTGTCCACCAGGGCCGGGGCGTCAAGGGCCGCGAGGTGGTCCACGCTGTGGCGCCGGTCCCCGACCCCACAGCGGTACGGCTCTCTTCCGCATCCCCGGAAGCTGGAGATCCACACGTCGTAACCGCGCTCGGCCAGGTAAAGGGCCAGGTTATGATCCCGGTGGGGGAGGTCGAACTCCAGCCCGTTGCCGAAAAAGCCGTGCACCAGGAGAACCGGCTGGGTCCCCTCCCGGGCGTACCGCTTCATCCTCAAGGTGACGCCGTCGGCGGTTACCGCCGTCTCCACCCGCGCCTCCAGGGAGGCGGCGCAGTCAGGGTCCTCGCGCGGCACCGGTTCCGCGCGCAGGCGCCATAGGGCAAAGCCCCCCACAACGGAGCCCATGAGAAGAGAAACGTAGCGAAGCTTTTTGCCTGAAGCCATTTTCACCCCCCTTGTCGTTGTACGCCGGGCTGAGTCGATTGTAATACAAAATAAGTAACATTGTCCGAATTCGGGCGCTGGGGTTTTTGTCTCGTAATAAAAGGCCGGAAGGGCCTGGCTCACCGCATTCGCCGCCCGCCGGTTTTGCGCCGCATGAGGACAGCGCATTCTTTGTCCCACCGCCACCATCTTTTGCCCGCGCCTCTTGGGGAATGGACAAGGTTTCAACGCAATATCCTCGATGATGTCGACGGCGAGGCGATGCTCGCGGGGACGTACTTGTATGGGGCAAGAAGCTTCAAACGATATGGCCTTGGTGATATTGACAGCGAAAGCCAACGGAGTTAGTATCATACTTACTGAACGTTAAGTAAACAATAATCCGGCGAATGTTCGAACGAAGGCTTCCCTGTCTGCTGGACCGGTATCGTATGGAAGGCATACGCGCCGCGCATGAGCGGTCATCCCAGGAAAGGCGGTTGAAAAGCCGTTGTTCCTTGCTCCGCTGGAAGCATAAGGAGCCTTGAGTCGAGTCAACGTCGAACCCGAAGGAGGAAGGGACCATGGCCGAAAGTCTGTTCTTCACCGAAGAGCACGAGATGCTGCGCCGCAGCGTGCGCGATTTCGTGAACAAGGAACTCGTCCCCAACGCGGACGCATGGGAGGAGGAGAGGCTCTTTCCCGACTGGGTCTTTCAGCGCCTGGGCGAACTGGGGTACCTGGGGCTGCATTTCCCGGAGGAGTACGGCGGAGGCGGCGGGGACTACTTCACCAACGTGGTGCTCATGGAGGAGCTGGCCAAGTGCGGGTCCTTCGGCGTGAACACGGGGGTGGCGGTGCAGATCGGCATGGCCACGCCCCCCATCCTGGCCTTCGGCACCGAGGAGCAGAAGCAGAAGTACCTCGTGCCCGCCATCAAGGGCGAGAAGATCGCCTGCCTGGGCATCACCGAGCCCGAGGCGGGCTCCGACGTCTCCAACGTAAAGACCTTCGCCGAGAGGATAGACGGCGGCTGGAAGGTAAACGGCAACAAGATCTTCATCACCAACGGCTACCGCGCCGACTTCATGACCCTGCTCGCCCGCACCGACAAGGAGAAGAAGGGCTACAAGGGCATGAGCATCTTCCTGGTGGATACGGATACCCCGGGGTACGTGGTCTCCCGCAAGCTGGACAAGGTGGGGCAGTGGTCCAGCGATACGGCGGAGATCTTCTTCGAGGACATGGTCATCCCCGAGGACGCCCTGCTGGGCGAGGAGGGCAGGGGTTTCTACAACATCATGTGGGAGCTGCAGGGAGAGCGCCTCATCGTGGCGGTGGCGGTCATCGCCATCGCCGAGGTCACCCTGCAGCAGGCCATAGATTACGCCAAGGAGCGGGTGCAGTTCGGCAAGCCCATCATCAAGAACCAGGCCATCGCCCACCGCGTGGCCGACCTGGCCACGGAGCTGGAGGCCGCCAAGTCCCTCGCCTACATCACCGCCTGGCGATATGACCGGGGCGAGTACCCGGTGAAGGAGATCTCCATGGCCAAGCTCATCGGCACCCGCGTGGCCTTCCAGGTCACGGACGAGGCCCTCCAGATCATGGGGGGATACGGATACATGATGGAGTACCCGGCGCAGAAGGCATGGCGGGACATGCGCATCGCGCGCATCGGCGGCGGCACCGACGAGATCATGCGGGAGATCATCGCCACCACCATGGGCCTTTACTGAGGAAACCGGAGGAAGGAGATGAACAAATCGCGATGGGAGGAGATCCTGGCGGTATCGGCCCGCCTCTTCCGCGAGAAGGGATACCGGGCCACCACCATGGACGACATCGCATACGAGCTCAACGTCACCAAGCCCGCCCTCTACTACTACATCAAGACCAAGCACGACCTCCTTTACGCCATCTGCGAATCTGCGGTGGAGCAGCTCATCGAGGGGGCCAAGCAGATCATGGCCGAGGAGGCGGGGATCGAGGAGAAGCTGAGGAGGCTTCTCGCCTGGCACGTCAGCATGTTCAGCGCCAACAGCGATATGACCACCGTTTACCTGGCCGAGGAGAGCGAGCTCCCCGAGGAGAAGAGGAAGTTCATCCGCTCCCTCAGCCGCGAATACCAGGATTACTACCGGCAGCTTCTGCAGCAGGGCATCGAGACGGGCCTCTTCCGGGAGATGGAGGTGCCCATGGTGGTGCGGGCCATCTCCGGCATGTGTAACTGGCTCTTCGACTGGTACCGGCCCGACGGGAAGTTCAGCGCCGAGGAGATCGCGGGCATGTTCTTCGACCTGGTGATGAGGGGCTGCCTCAAGGAGCAGCCGGAACGCAAGCCCGCCCGGGCGGCGAGGAAGCGGAACGCGGCCAAGGTTTGAGCAGCGTAGTCGTGGCCGCTCGAGGCTTAAGGCCCTGGACCGGACGTGAGCATGAGGAAAGAGGGCGACGACGCCCGGTACGGCTACGGCGGTTGCGGCGCCCATAAAAAAAGTCTGGCCTCTTGGAGACGGGAAGGAGCGTGGAGATGGAAGACTGGCGGGATAAGCAGGAACTGGTGGTGATGGAGGGTCGCATAAAGGTCCCCTACCGCTGGTCCGCGGGCGAGGTGGGGACGCGTTACCTCGAGTCCCTGCGCGACGAAAAGAGGTTTCTGGGGACGAAATGCGGGGAATGCGGCAAGGTATATCACGTGCCGCGCCGCAACTGCCCGCATTGCTTCGCGGAATGCTCGCAATGGGTGGAACTCGGGTCCACGGGGATCCTGGAGACCTACACCGTGGTGAGGAGGCAGCACCCCCAGCTGGCGCCGCTCCCCCTGCCCTACGGGTACGGGGTGATCAAGCTGGAGGGGGCCGATACCGGTTTCCTGCACCTGCTGTACGAGTTCGAGGAGGGCGGCCTCGCGCCGGGCATGCGGGTGGAAGCGGTATTCGCGGATCAGAGGGAGGGCAACATCCTCGACGTGAGGTATTTCCGTCCCGCCAAGGGGGTGAGCTGAATGGAACCCGTGGCCATCGTGGGCGTGGGGATGACGGAGATGCGCCGCGAGAGGAAGGCGGACGGTTACGCCGACCTGGTGTACGAGGCCACGCGCAAGGCCCTGGACGACGCGGGCATGGAGATAGGCGAGGTGGACAACGTGGTGACGGTGTCCAACGATTTCTTCGACGGGCGCACCATCTCCTCCATGGCCGTCCAGGACGCCTGCGGCTCCTACGACAAGAACGTCTCCACCGTGGAGGGGGACGGCACCTTCGGGGCCGCCTACGGGCTTATGCGTATCCTCTCCGGCAGCTTCGGTACCACCCTGGTGTGCGTGCACCACAAGGGCTCGGAGAGCCGGATGCCCCTGATCACCAACGCCATGTTCGATCCCATCTACGAACGCTTCCTGGGCATCGAGGCCATCACCTCGTCGGCGCTGCAGGCCCGGGCATATATGGATAAATATGGAATTACGGAAGAGCAGTGCGCCCTGGTGTCGGTGAAGAACCACCGCAACGCCTTCAAGAACCCCTTCGCCCAGCTCCCCCTGGAACTCACGGTGGAGGAAGTCATGGCCTCCCCCTATATCGCAGATCCCATCAAGCTGCTGGACTGCTGCCCCATCTCCGACGGGGCTTCCGCGGTCATCCTCGCCTCGGAGGAGAGGGCGAGGAAACTGGACGTGAAGCCGGTTTGGGTCAAGGGGGTGGCCTACTGCAGCGACGCCTACCACCTGGGCGACCGCGACCTCTCCGACGTGCGCGCCCTGGAGGAGGCGGCGAGGAAGGCCTACGCCATGGCGGGCATCGGCGACCCCGCCCGGAAGGTGGATCTGGTGGAGCTCTACGACGCCTTTACCTACATGGAGCTCATGTGGCTGGAGGGCCTCGGCTTCTGCGCACGCGGCGAGGGCGGGAAGCTCGCCGCTTCCGGGGACACCGCGGCGGACGGACGCCTGCCGGTGAACGCCTCCGGCGGGTGCCTGTCCGGCAACCCGGTGCTGGTGGCGGGGCTCAACCGCATCATCGAGTGCGCGTTGCAGGTGCGCGGCGATGCCGGCGAGCGCCAGGTGGACGGGGTGAAGACCGCGGTGGCCCACGGCATCAACGGCCCCTGCGGGCAATCGCACTGCGTTTGGGTCCTGGGGGGTGAGAAGTGATGGGAAAGAGAGTGGCGGTAGTAGGAGTGGGCATGACCAAGCAGCGTTCCTCGCGCCCCGACGTCAACGGTAAGGAGCTCATCAACGAGGCGGTGCGCATGGCCCTGGACGACGCGGGCATGACGCGCAAGGACATCGACGCGGTGGTCATCGGCAACATGGACCACTTCGAGGGCATCAACTACGTGGATACCTGGTCGGTGGACGGCAGCGGAGCGCTCATGAAGCCGATCATGAAACTCACCACCGGCGGCACCACCGGCTCCACCATAGCCATGGCGGCATACTACCACGTGGCCTCGGGGCTCTTCGACCGCGTGCTGGCCATCGGCTGGGAGAAGAACTCGGAGTCGGACACCACCGGCGCCATCATCACCGCCTTCGACCCCTTCTGGGACCGGCCCATCTTCGCGGGCGCGGTGGCGGGGCTGGCCCTGGAGGCCACGCAGTACATGCACCTCACCGGGGCCACGGAAGAGGACGCCGCCTACGTGGCGGTGCGCGAGCGCAAGCACGCCCTCAACAACCCCTACGCTCACCTGCACATGAACCTCACCATTGAGGACGTGATGAAATCGCCCTACCTCTCCTGGCCGGTGAAGATGGGCGACATGTGCCCCCGTACCGACGGGGCGTGCGCCCTGGTCTTCGCCTCCGAGGACGTGGCGGAGGATTTCCCCCAGAAGCCGGCGTGGTTCCTGGGGGTGGCGAACCGCCACCTGTGGGCCTACACCAGCGACCCCTACGTCAACCAGGCCATAGAGAACGGCTGGTGGTTCCCGGCCATGGAGTGGTCGGCGAAGGAGCTCTACGACAAGGTGGGAATAACCGACCCCCTGGAGCAGATCGACGTGGCCGAGCTGTACCTGCCCTATTCCTTCGCCGGCCTGCGCTACATGGAGTCCCTGGGCTTCTGCGGGCGCGGCGAAGGGCCGGCGCTGGTGCGCTCCGGCGCCTTCGACATGGGCGGAAAGTGCCCCGTGAACCCCTCGGGCGGCGTGATGTCCTCCAACGCCATCGGCGCCACCGGGCTCATCCGGGTGGCGGAGTGCGTGTGGCAGATCCAGGGCCGCGCGGGAGACCGGCAGGTCCCGGAGGTGAAGGTGGCCCTGGCCACGGGGTTCGGCGGCTGCTTCTGGTCGGACATCATGCTGCTGGGCGCGGATAAACCCGAGAAGGTCAGGGGGTGATGGCCATGGCGGAGGAAAAGAAACTACTCATCACGCTGGAGAGCGGCGAGGCGGAGCAGCCTTTCCGCTGGTCGGCGGGCATATACGGCTCCCGGTTCCTCACCGAGCTCAGGGACAACAAGCGGTTCGTGGGCATCAGGTGCCCCAAGTGCGGCAAGGTGTACGTCCCCCCTCGCCGCGTCTGCGGGCCCTGTTTCGTGGAGCTCAGCGAGCTGGTGCCGGTGTCCGACGAGGGCGAGATCGTCACCTATACGGTGGTGAGTTTCGGCTTCGTGGACCCCGCCACCGGGAAGCAGAAGCCGGTGCCCTATGGCTACGCGGTGATCAAGCTGGACGGCGCCGATACCTACCTCCTGCACTACGTGGACGAGACCGACCCCGCCAAGATCAGGGTGGGGGCGCGGGTGAAGGCGGTGTTCGAGGAGGAGCGCACGGGAAGCATGCTGGACATCAAGCACTTCGAGCTGCTGGAACGCTGAAGGCTTCCCCGGAAGGAGACGGCATGGAAGAGGAGACCTTCATAGTCGAAAAAGAGGGCGGCGTGGCGCGCTGCACCATGAGCGGGCCCATGATGAACGCCATGGGCAAGAGCCTCCTGTATCCCATGTTGGAGAAGATGCGCCGGGTGCTGGACGACGAGGAGGTACGGGTCATCGTCATCAGGGGCGAGGGAGGCAACTTCTCCGTGGGGGCCGACCTCACCATCATGGGAGACAAGATGGACCCCGTGTTCATGCGCGACAGCATGCGCGACATGGGAAACCTCATCTACGAGCTGCACGAGGGCCCAAAGCCGGTCATCGCCGAGGTGGACGGCTGGGCGGTGGGGGGCGGTTTCGGGCTGGCCATGGCCTCGGACATCACCTACGCCACCGAGCGCGCCCGCTTTTACTTGAGCTTCGTCAAGCTCTCCATCGTGCCCGATTTCGGCTCCGCCTACTTCCTCGCCCATCGCGTGGGGCTGGCCCAGGCCAAGGAGCTTGCCCTCACCGGCAGGGTGGTGGAGGCCGAGGAGGCGCTGCGGTTGGGGCTGGTCAACAAGGTCGTGCCCCACGAGGAGATCGCGGGCGAGGTGATGAAGCTGGCGCGCAAGATGGCGGGGCGCTCGCCCAACATCCTGGCCATGACCAAGCGCATGCTCAACACCGGTCACCAGGTGGATCTGAAGACCATGCTGGAGCTGGAGGCGCACGTGCAGTCCCTGGCGGTGCTGGCGCCGGAACACCACGAGGACGTCAAGCGCTTCTTCGAAAAGAGCGCCGGCAAGGAGAGGGGTTGAGTTCACGCTCCTGCGGCGACGCGTCGCGCCGAGCGTTAAGAGGATCTGCCGCAAGCGTTCTTGGGAAAGGGGATCTCCCGAAGTTTGACGGGGAGATTCCAGGGACGGTAAGCGTCGCCTGCAGCTTGAGCAGGCAACGAGAAAGGGGTTTGAGGAGAGATGAACATCGGCAACATCCCCGCGAGGAACGCCGTCCAGTTCCCCGATAAGACGGCGTTGATATTCGAGGATCGAAGGTGGACGTGGCGCGAGCTCAACGGCCGCATCAACCGCCTTTCCCATGCCCTCATGTCCCTGGGGCTTGGCAAGGGCGACAAGGCGGCCATCCTCACCGAGAACGTCCCGGCTATGGTGGAGCTGAACTACGCCTGCGCCAAGGCGGGGATCGTCTTCTTCCCGGTCATGTCCAGGCTCTCGCCGCCCGATATCCGCTACCTCCTCGACCTCTCCGACGCCTCCATCCTCTTCTATCACCCCGATTTCGCGGCCGCCGTGGAGGGGATGAGGCCGCAGCTCGGCAAGGTAAAGCACTATGTGCAGATAGGGGGCGACCTGCCTCCGGGCACGCTGGATTACGAGGAATTCCTGCAGGAGGGGAGCGACGCGGAGCCCGGGGTGGAGGTGCTCCCCGACGATACCTACTGCTTTCTCTGCACGGGCGGCACCACCGGGGTATCCAAGCTGGCCATGGGCAGCCACATCAACGCCCTCTGCGCCATCTACACCACCATCAGCGCCCTGGGGATACGCCCCGACGACGTGGGCATCCAGGTCCTACCCCTCTTCCACGTCATCCAGAACAACTGCCTGCACCCCCTCATG
>JACVJD010000045.1 GCA_015711825.1 Candidatus Solincola daggyaiensis | reverse complement strand
ATTGTTCGGAGGCGTCCGTTCATTATCATTCCACGCCTCATTTGTTGTCTGAGGCAACTCACAGGGGCCAGGTACGCGAAAACAGCTGCGGGGAATCGATATGTACAGACATAGGGGTCACGCCTCATTTGTTGTCTGAGGCAACTCACAGGGGCCAGGTACGCGAAAACAGCTGCGGGGAATCGATATGAAGCATATGCAAACGGGCGCTCATGCCGAAAGCGCACCAGCGCAGGCCTTCGCCCGCCGATCTCTCGCTTTGCAAGCTGTTCGCCCTCGTCTAAGCTTGCTTCCTTTCCAGCCAGGCACCGTACACCTCGCGCTGGGAAACGCCGTGCCTGCCGGCCACGGCGCGCACCGCCTCGCGGGGCGCCATTCCCATGGCGACCAGCCCCGCCACCTCGTCGGCGAGCTGCGGCAGGGGGGGCGCCTCTTCCCCCTTCCCAGGCGCCACCACGACCACGAACTCACCTCGCCTGCGGCCCCCCTGCAGCGATGCCAACACCTCCGACGCCCTTCCCCTCAACACCTCCTCGTGTATTTTGGTGAGTTCCCTAGCGACCGCCAAATCCCGCTCCGGCGCCAGCTCCGCCAGGTCCTCCAAGCTTTCCAGGATGCGGTGCGGGGCCTCGTAGAAGACCAGCGTCTCACCATCGCGCAGGAGAGAAAGCAGCAACGATCGCCGTTCCGCCCGCCTGCGCGGCATAAACCCCAGGTAGCGGAATGAAGTGAGGGGAAAGCCGCAAATCGCCAGCGCCGCCGTGAGCGAGCTGGGTCCCGGCACCACCTCCACCTCGAGCCCGCGGCGCACGCACTCCTCCACGGCGCGGAAGCCGGGGTCGGCCACTCCCGGCATCCCGGCGTCGCTCACCACCGCCACCTTTTTCCCCGCCTCGACCTGGTTGGCGACCGACACGGCCTTCTCGCGCTCATTGTTGCCGTGGTAGCTGGTCACGGTGGTGTGAATGTCGTAACGGGAGAGCAGCTTACGCGCCCTCCTGGTGTCCTCGGCCGCCACCAGGTCCGCCTCGCGCAGCACCCGCAAGGCTCGTAAGGTAATATCTTCCATATTACCTATGGGCGTCCCTACCAGGTAAAGCTTTCCTCTGTCCATATCCGGATTATATACCCCCGACCGCTCCGACCGACCCGAGAGCGATGTGGGCAGTGCCGCCGGAGGGATGTGAGAACACGGGCGCATGGGAGAATAGGGCTCGGGACAGGGTTTCCCGCGGGAGCCGGCGGAGACGCGCTCGCCCTGCCCAGGCCTCAGCCCTTGCAAAGCGCGACCCGGGGCAGGCCGAAAAACTCTTCCAGGGGGGGACGAGAGGCTTTCCAAGCCCTCAGGCTTTGCGGCGCGTGAGCAGGGTGTTCACCAGCTCCAGCTGGGCGGTGTAATCCAAGTCCGGCGCCAGTTCCGCTATGCGTCTCAGGATCTGCGCCGACGCGTAGTACATATAGATGGGCACCGGCCTAGACGATACGCGGTAGCATATGCCGTGTTCGGCAAGTTCCTCCAACGCCCTCTCCACCTCTTCTCGGTTGCGGCCGAGGCGCATGCCTATCCTCTCGGCGCTGTCGACCGTGCCCGGGTTGTCCTTGAAAAAGGTGATGAGTTCCAGCTTTATTCTGTCGATGTCCGTGTCGCGGACGATGAAATTCCCTACGCGAGCCAAATCATCACCTCGTGTCCACGCTTTTCGCTCCCGCGTCCCGCTGCTCGCCACCGCCGTAATCCGCGAGGCCGACAGATCCCGGTTCCGATCCCGGTTCCCGGCGGTGGCGCTTGGCAGGTATCCGCCACGCAAACCGCGCCGCGTTCGCACCAAAACGCTTCTATATATGACCGCTGTTGTTTTTCCCTGCGAACTCGCATGCGACATTATCTAATTCGGCACGAGAGGCCGTCATCTTAACCCGTGCTCCAAAAGGGGCGACGATGGGCCGCGTGCATGTGCTCAAAACCCTTGTCAAAACGCTTACCCGGCCCCATAATTACCCCTGTATATCGGGAGTCCTCATGCCCGAGCATGCGTCCGGCGCACTCCACGAGTTCATCCCGTGCGAAGCCATAGAAAAAGGAAAGCGAGAGAGCCGTGAGAAGATCCGTACCGAACGAGATGCCTCGCCGCGCAAGGACGGTCGGGGCGGCCCTCCGCATCATAGTCGCGTTACCGCTGGTATGGGTGCTGCTGTTGTCCCAAGGCTCTCCCGGAGCCTCCGCGGATGGAGGCCCCCTGCCGCCCTCTCAGCCCTGGGCGGCCGATCGCCCGAACGACAACGGGGGAAAGGTCGATCTCGGGTGGTCCGACAGCCCCTCCTCCGATGTGGCGGCCTACCGCCTTTACCGTTCCACCCGTTCGGGCGGCCCCTACGAGCTGATCAGCGAGCGCAGTACCGACTCCGCTGTCAACTACCTCGGGTACGTCGACACCGGGCTTACCGACGGCCTCCCTTACTACTACGTGATCACCTCCGTTGACGGCTCGGGACGGGAAGGCCCGCCGACCCCCGAGCTGGCGGCGACGCCGAAGGCGCAGCTCTTCGAGGCGGCGGTGACGGTGCGGAAAAGTATGGTCATCTCCATAGCCGAGCAAAAGCTTTACTGCCTGGAGAACGGTCGAGTGGTGTACGTCTTCCTGGTATCCACCGGGGCCGGCGGCACCCCCACTCCCATCGGCGATTTCAAGATCCTTTACCACGACGAGGTACACCCGGTGCCCAAATACCCCGGCACGGTATGCTACTACTGGATGGGGTTTTACCAGGACTACGCCATCCACGCCTGGCCCATGGTCAACGGCGTCCAGACCAATTACGAAGGCCTGGGCTATCCCGCCTCACACGGCTGCGTGCGCCTGGACCCCACCAAGGCCCATATCCCTTATTATTGGGCTCCTGACGGGACCCCGGTTTCCATCATCCCCGGCCCCTTCCAGGCGCCGCCCATGCCCATTCGCGGCGGGCATGTCTCCAGAGGCACCGCGTCCTCCCATACCGACTGGTTTTTCGCCGAGGGCTACACCGGGGGAGGGTTCGACGAGTACATTCTGGTCTTCAACCCCGAGGAATCCTCCACCTCCTTCGACCTGGAGATGATGCTGCCGGACGGGAGCTCCCACGCCTCCACCTTCACCATCGGCCCCAGGACCCGCATCACCTTCCATGTGGACGACTTCCCGGGCATGTCGGACACCAACGTCTCGGTGAGCGTGCGTGCCCGGGCACCGGTGGTGGCGGAGCGCGCCATGTACTTCGACTACAACGGGAACACGGGGGGGCACGTCTCCCTGGGGGTGAACGAGCCCGCGCAGGATTGGTTTTTCGCCGAGGGCTACACCGGGGGAGGGTTCGACGAGTACATCCTGGTGCTCAACCCCAACCCGCAGGACGCCGTGCTGACCCTGGATTTCATGAAGCCCGACGGCAGCGTGTATTCCCAGGACTTTCCCGCCGGCGCCGGGAGCAGGATAACCATAAACGTGGATGCCGCCCCGGACATGGGGGACACCGACGTCTCGGTGAGGCTCAGGTCGACCCTGCCGGTGGTGGCGGAGCGCGCCATGTACTTCGGGTATCCGGAATGCCCCGGGGGTCACGTACAGGCGGGTTGCACCGACCCGGGCATCCTGCGCTTCTTCGCCGAGGGCTACACCTCGCGCTTCTTCGACACCTACCTGCTGGTGATGAACCCCAACGACTACGATCTGCCGGTGGTGGTGACCTTCTGCCGCCCCGACGGCTCCACGGTGGGTCAGCCCATGATGGTCGGTCCCCACAGCCGCGCCACCCTCAAGGTCAACCTGGTTCCCGACCTCTCGAACTCCGAGTTCTCCATCCGCGTGGACACCGGCGGCCCGGCGGTGGTGGAGCGCGCCATGTATTTCAGTTACCCTCGGTGACGAAGGGGCTAGGGGAACATGGGTACCCGGGCCGGAAAGGCGCGGGCTGGACGGACGTCTTCTCCGGGAAAGCTTGAACCCCCCCAAACCAGGTCCCCGGGAGGAGCGCGAGATAACGACCGCAACCCGCTCCTCTATTCCATCGTCTATAATCCATGATGGACGAGCGCGCGGACCGACGGGCGCATGGCGCCTTGCGGCGCTCCCGGCTATATGCGCGTGTCGGAAAGGAAGCGGTTGCCGCCGGGTTTCGAGGCGCCCCCGCGCATGTGGACACGATGCAGGCAAAAACAAGGGCTGAGCTGGGCGCTTGAGAGGCGCCCCCGCCCATGTGGACACGATCTCGGTTTTCGAGCCCTCACGGCTTGAGACGGCTGCGGGCAGGAGATGGGGTGTCCCGGGAGAAGAAGATGAGAGGACGATGAGATGGCGGCGTTGATCGCCCCGCGGCGACGAGACGAGGGATAGGAGATGGGGTGCACCGGGAGAAAAGGGAGCAGAGGGCGAGGCGAGAGGGGCGACGCGTCTCATACGCGGCATCTCGCATGTGGAAGCACAGCGCCTCACCGACGGGCGAGGTGATATCTTGATCTGTCCGGAATGCGGCAGCTACCAGCCCGAGAGGGCGAAATACTGCGGCATCTGCGGCTCGGCCCTGTCCCAGGAAGGCCTGATGGAAAGCTTCCTGGGGGACAAGACCGAGCACGATATCGTCCTCCCGCGCCGACGCAGCATCGCCTTCTATCTCCTTTTGGTGGTGATAGTGGCGGCATCGCTTGCCGCCCTGGCGGGGGGCGGATACCTGGTTTACCTCCTGGCCTGGGGAGGCGGGGGCGAAAGGCAAGGGCAGACGGAGGTTTTGGACAACACCCTGGATTACAGCGACCAGGATCTGGGGTTCAGCATCTCCTACCCCAAGAACTGGACCCTGGCAAACGAGGTGCTGGAAAACGACGAGCTCACATCCCTCACCATAGCGCTCACCAGCAGGAAATCTATTTCGCTGCGCGCCTTCCAGCTCGATCCCCTCGTCTCCATCGGCGGGATCGAGAGCATCGAGGAGTTCCTGGAAAAAGACGCGCAAAAACGCATGCGCGCTTTGGGCGGCAACCCCGAAGATGCCGTCTCCACCCCCACCGGGGGAAAGCCTGCTGCAGGAAGCGGTTACGGCACCGGACCGGGAGGGACCACGGGGACGGAGGACCGGGCGAGCGGGGAGGAGACCGGGGGCTACGGTTTTTTCACCTCCAGCAAGGTTTCGGGGTTCCCCGCCTTCTACACCGAGTTCGATGCCAACCTCATGGGAGAGGAGACCCGCTACCTCCTTTTCTACATCGTGGCCGGGGACTACCTCTTCCTCTTCCAGGGCCAGGCGCCCTACGGCGAATACAAGGCCATAAGGCCCCAGTTCTTCTCCATCACCGGCTCCTTCAAGTGGGAGACGGGGGAAGGGGGAGCGCAGGAAACACCCCTTTGACCCTCCCGCGGCCAGGCGCCCTGAAGCGCCGGTTTCCCACACCGGCCCATCTCCCACCTTCGCCTGCCCGGCGTGTCCCCACCCCTCTTCCCCACAAAGCGGGCATGCTTCTCCTCCCTCGACCGCCACAAGCGCCAATGCCCGCCCCCGCAAAAGTACTTGCAAAGGTAAACGCGGAACGGGCGTGGAATATTGCAGTCGAGGGCAGGTTCCTTGTGGTAGTCTTTTACCTGTGACGCCCGTGTAGAGCGTAGGTAATCGAAAGCGGGCAGCGCCAGGCAGAGATAGGCCAGGCCTGGGTCGAGCAACGCCCGTGAGGCCGCTGGTTATCGACAAGCCGGGGCGGAAGGCGCGCGGCCGGGCCCGCGGAGGGAAACGGGGGGGGTGCGCAGTTGCGGATCGTGGTAACCGGAGGGGCCGGCTTCATCGGCTCCAATCTCGTGGATACCCTGCTGCGTGAAGGGCACGCGGTGACGGTGGTGGACAACCTCTCCACCGGGAAGTTCGAAAACCTTCTCAACGTCAAGGACGCGGCGAAGGAAAACCGCTTCAACTTCCTGCACGTGGACATCAGGGACGACGCCCTGGTGGCGGCCTTCAAGGGCAAGGAGCAGGACGCCGTTATCCACCTGGCGGCACAGCCCGACGTGAGGGTCTCGGTGAAAAACCCCGTGTTGGACGCGGACGTGAACGTACTCGGCACCCTTAACGTCATCCAGACGGCGGTGGAGAACGGCGTGAAGCGTTTCATCAACACCAGCTCGGGGGGATGCGTGTACGGCGAACCCGACTCCATCCCCGTGTCCGAGGACGCCCCCAGGCACCCCGACTCCCCCTACGGCGTGAGCAAGCAGGTGGCCGAGGAATACATCCGCTATTACGAGCGCAGCCGCGGCATATCCTGCTGCACCCTGGCCCTGGCCAACGTGTACGGCCCGCGCCAGAACGCCTTCGGCGAGGCCGGCGTGGTGGCCATATTCATCGGGCGTATACTGGCGGGCGAGGAATGCGTGATATACGGGGACGGGGAACAGACGCGCGATTTCGTCTACGTGGACGACGTCATCGACGCATACCGCGCCGCCCTGACCTCCGGGGACGGCGAGTTCCTCAACATCGGGACGGGAGTGGAGACCTCCGTCAACGCCCTCTACCGGGAGATAGCCGAGATCATGGACTGGGACCTGCCTCCCGCCTACGCCGCGGCGCGCGAGGGCGAGCTGGAACACATCGCCCTGGACGCCGCCAAGGCCGCTCGGGTCCTGGGATGGAAGCCCGCCACCCCGCTGCGAGAGGGTCTTGAGCGCACCGTGGAGTGGTACCGCCAGAACCTGCGGAGGTAGTCCTTGCCCTTTACCGATATCCATTCCCATATATTGCCAGGTTTCGACGACGGCGCGCGCGGCGAGGAGGAGTTCCTGGAGATGTCGCGGATCGCCTCCGCGGGCGGCACCGCGCGTATGGTCGCCACGCCCCATTGCGACCTCGACAGCGACCCGTCGGCGTTTGAGCGCGTGGCGCCGGCGGTGGAAAGGCACGCCGGCCTCCTGGATCGCGAGGGCATCGCCCTGGAGTTGCTCCCGGGGTTGGAGGTGCGCGTCAACGCCGGGCTCTTCCGCGCCGCCTCGGAGGGCGCCCTCGCGGAACTGCGCCTGGGAGGCCGGGGAGAGGGAGGCTATATCCTCACCGACCTCCCTCCCATCGACATGCCCACGGCCACCGCGGACATCCTATTCCAGGTGCAGCTCAGGGACTTCACCCCCATCCTGGCCCACCCCGAGCGCAACCGCTACCTATGCAACCGCCTGGATCTGGTGAGGGAGATGGTGGAGCGAGGCATCGTTCTGCAGGTCAACGCCGGCAGCCTGGAGGGCATCTACGGGCGAGCCGCCAACCGCTGCGCCCTGGCGCTCCTGGACCATGGCCTGGCAGGCTTGGTGGCCTCGGACGCCCACGCCCCGTCGGGCCGCGGCCCCGACCTCTCCATGGCGGCGCGTATCCTCTCCTCCCGCTATGGGGAGGAGGCGGCTCGCGTCCTCCTCGAGGTCAACCCGGGCCTGGCGCTTGCGGGTAAGCCCCTCCTCGAGGTCTCAGCCAAAGCGCCGCGACATAGCCTCAGGGCGCGCTTCGCCCGCTCCGGCCGCCGGTGACGGATGCGTCGGGAGCGACGGTGTTGCGGGCGGGCTTCTCCCTATCTCCACAACCAGGACCGTCCTCCAAAGCGATGAGGTCGCGGTCATGAAATAGGCCGTATAAAAGGCGCCGCTTCGGGATATAATCGTTTGCGTATCTTGCAGGCGAGTTCCCCGGCCCACGGCATCGGCGGGGAGGCAACAGGCGATCCCCACACAGGGGTCCGCGCGGACAAAGGGAGGCATGCATGGCCCCGAAATGGGAGTGGGTAGATAGGTTCCGGCGAGAGCCTCGCCGCTCCGGCATCTTCCTCGACTTCGACGGCACCATAAGCGATATCGCGCCCTCGCCCGGCGGCGCGAGACTGCATCCCCGCGCCGCCGAGATCCTCCCCGAGCTGGCGCGGCGATTCCCCATGTGCGTGATGTCCGGCCGCCGGGCCGCCGACGTCGCCGCCCTGGTCGGATTGCCTCACGTCCATTACGTGGGGGTCCACGGCATGGAATGGATGGAGGATGAGGCGCGGCTCGACCCCCTGGTCCTTCCCCACCTCCCCACTCTGGAGCGCGCTCGCCGCGAGCTGGCGGCCGCCATCACCGGCCTCCCCGGAGTGGAGCTGGAGGACAAGCTGGCCTCCATCACCGTGCACTTCCGCCAGGCGCCCTCCGAGGAGGACGAGGCGCTGCGCCTCGCCGAGGGGCTGGCCGACGCCCTGGGACTCAAGGCCAGGCGGGGTCGCATGAGCGTGGAGCTGAGGCCGCCGGTGGACATCGACAAGGGCACCGTGCTCATCCGCCTGGCCTCGGGGTGGAAGCTGCGACGCGCCCTCTACGCCGGGGACGACCTCACGGACGTGGACGGCTTCCGGGGCCTGCGCTATCTCATGAAGGAGGGCGCCTTCGAGGGCGTGGCCATCGCCGTGCTCTCCCCGGAGACGCCCATCGAGCTGGAGGCGGTGGCCGACCTCGCCGTGGAGGGTCCTGACGGCCTCCTCGATCTCCTCTCGCGCCTCTAGCGCTTCGGCCGCATCCGCGGCGGCGGCGTTATTCCGTCACCCACCGCCCCCTTGACCTCCGCGCAATAAGCGGTCCTGGGGCGCGGCGGCCTGACGGCTGCCCCTGCTCCTGTTTATTCCACTCGGGCATCGACGCCCTTTTTAGGTCCCGGGGGCCCACGGCCGCGCCTGTACCTCCCCTCAACGTTTCAGGTTTCCCTGCGGCAGTATCGCCATGGGACGGCAACCCCGAGCGGATGTCGCGCCCGCCCTCAGCGTTTCAGGTTGCCCTGCAGGGAGGCGATGATGCGCTCGGCCTCCGCCTCGATGCCCTCGAGCAGCTCCCCCACGCCGGCTATGCCGTCTATCCTCCCCGCCACCTCTCCGCCGAAGTAGATGGACCATTCCGGGTCCCCGCCCTCTATGGAGAGGGCGATGCCCTTGGTCTCCAGCATCACGCCTTCGTTATACCCCTGCTCGAAACCGCCCCTGAGCAGCTCGTGCAGCCTTATCGCCACCTCGTTCTTGAGATAGCGGGCGGGCCCGAATATGGAAATACCTACCAAGGTATCCATCTCGCTGCTCTCCACCACCTTGTTCTTCCACAGCTGGTGGAAATCGCTCTCCCGGGTGGCGATGAAGCGCGTGCCCATCTGCACCCCGATGGCCCCCAGGGCCAGCGCCGCCACCAGGCTCGCGCCGTCGCAGAATCCCCCCGCCCCCACCACGGGGATGTCCACCGCCTTGATCACCGCGGGAAGGAGGACCATGGTGTGTATGGGCTCGAAGGCCACGTGCCCGCCCCCCTCGCGCCCCGAGGCGATGACCACGTCCGCCCCCGCGCTCTGCGCTTTGAGGGCGTGATAGACGGAGGGGGCCACGTGAAACCACAGCACCCCGCTCTCCTTGATGACCTCCCCCCAGGGAGTGGGATTGCCGGCGGAGGTGATGATCACCTTGAGGCGCGCCGCCACGTCCTCGTCCTCCCTGCGAGCGTCGGACACCGCTTTGATCAGCCCCTCTATCTGCTCCTTGAACTCCATGGCCAGGGGGATATTGGCCCCGAACACCCCCCTGCGCTCCGCCGTCTCCCCCGCCACCTTGGCGATGATGGCGCGGAGGAATTCGTAGGGGGTCTTAGGTGCGCCCTCCTCCGGCCTGGTCCAGAAGTAGCCTATTCCCACCGTGCTGATGACGCCCAGCGCGCCCGCGTTGGCCGCGGCGACGCACAGCTTGTCCGTGTTCCAGGGTCCCATACCCGCCTGGATGACCGGGTAACGGATGCCCAACATCTCCGTCAATGCGGTGCTGATCATGTTTTACCTCCATGGACGGCGGTTTCCCGCTTGCCGACTGCCTCGCCTTATTATGCAACAAATACCCGGCCCAGGACAGGCAAGCGCCCGGCTATCCGCACCCCACTCTGCGCGTAACGTCGAGGTCTTCGCCCGCCCGCCAACCACGAAACGGCCCTCGCGCAGTGGTATCGACGTAAGGGGGCACTGCGGCGCCGAGGCGAATGGTGTATCATGTCTCTTTGATAATCGCCGTAAAATGCGGTGGGCAACACGGGACGGCTCGAGTCAGAAGACCGCACGTACCGCAGGTCGGCGCAAGGAGGGCGAAGCGCTCGGTGAAACCAGGCGACAACGGCAGCGAGATCATCGTCTTCGAGGACGTTTGCAAGACCTACCCCATGGGCGAACTCGAGGTCAGAGCCCTGCGCGACGTCAACCTGAGCATCAAGGAAGGGGAGCTCATCGTCATCCTGGGGCCCAGCGGGTCCGGGAAGACCACCCTCCTCAACCTCATCGGCGGCATGGACACCATAAGCGGCGGCAGGCTGGTGGTGAACGGCCAGGACATCTCCAACCTCGACCCCAGGGGCCTCACCGATTACCGCCGCACCCAGATAGGGTTCATCTTCCAGTTCTTCAACCTCATCCCCACCCTCACCGCCCTGGAGAACGTGGAGTTCGCGCTGGAGCTGGTGGAAAAGGACACCGGGGACAAGTCGCTGAGGGCGCTGGAGATGGTGGGGCTGGCGGAGCGCGCCCACCACTTTCCCAGCCAGCTCTCGGGCGGGGAGCAGCAGCGCGTGGCCATCGCCAGGGCCATCGTCAAGAGCCCGCCTATCCTCCTCTGCGACGAGCCCACCGGGGAACTGGATTACGAGACGGGCATCAACGTGCTCAAGGTGATGCAGAGGATCAACCGCGAAAACGGGCAGACCATCATCCTCGTCACCCACAACTCGGCCATCGCGGAGATGTCCGACCGCACCATCCGCCTGCACAGCGGGGAGGTAGCGGAGATCATCAAGGTGGAGAACCCCAAAGACGCGGAGGAGCTGGTCTGGTAAACTCCCTGCAGCGTGGACGACAGAGCCCTCCACGCTCTTCCGCCCACAGGGGAATGACCTGGTCCGACAAGCTCTTTGCGGCGTGAATCGCCGGCCATATGCCCGCGGAATGCCCTTGAAAACGGCTTCGCATTTGCGGCAACGGCGCCGCCTGAAGAGCCCGCTTTCCTCCCCGCCGCTCCGGTGGTCACCGTCCCGCTCGCGCGTCGCCCGGGCTCCGGCGTCCCTTCCCGCCGTAAACCATTAGAGGTCCGTTGGGGGAGGTGGCGGAGGAAACCGAGGGATGCGCGATGCCGGCCCGGGGCGCCCTCGACCCCTCATTCTCCCGCTCGCGCGTCGCCCGGGCTCCGGCGTCCCTTCCCGCCGTAAACCATTAGAGGTCCGTTGGGGGAGGTGGCGGAGGAAACCGAGGGATGCGCGATGCCGGCCCGGGGCGCCCTCGACCCCTCATTCCCTGGCGAGGAGGCGGAAGAAGCGCAGATAATCCCGCAGGTGGCGCGTGCAGAGGAAGTTGCGCCTCACCTTGTCGTGGCCCGCCTCGCCCATGCGCTGGGCGGTGGCGGGGCTCTCCAGGAGCAGGCTCACCTTTTCCGCCGCCTCACCCGTGCTCTCCACCAGGAAGCCGTTGACCCCGTCGTCCACCTGCAGCAGGATCCCTCCCACCCCGCCGGCCACCACCGGCTTCCTCTTCCACATGGCCTCGGTGACGGTGAGCCCGAAGCCCTCCCGCAGGGACTTCTGCAGCACCACGTCGGCCATGGCCTGGAAGGCGCTCACCTCCACGTTCCCGATCCCCTGCTGGTTGGAGAGGAGAAATATGTCGGGATCGCCGGCGCTGTAGTCGGCGGTTCGCTCGTAGTAGTGCCAGCCCTCGGGGTCGTCGTCGGCCATGCTCGCCAGGTACACCAGCTGCACCTCGCGGTGTTTCTCCTTCACCATGCGGTAGCAGTCCACCAGCCCCAGGGGATCCTTCCAGGGGTCGAAGCGCGATACCTGCAGCATGATGGGGCGCGTCTCGTCCACACCGTAGCGGCGCGCGATGTCCGACTGCACCCTTTGCTCGGGGATGATGTTCTTCGCGCTCAGGGGGTCTATGGAGGGGGGGATGAAGGCGAGGTAGCCCACCTCGATGGGCGACTTTATGTAGGCGTCCATGGTGAAGATCGCCCCGTCGTATAGGTCGATATAGGGCTTGATGAAATCCCAGGCGTCCTCCCTGGCGTAGGTGGTGTCTATATGGCAACGCCATATCCACTTCGCCTTGCGGTAAACCGTACCCTCCAGCGCCGCGATCATGGCGCAGGGCTGGGGGTCGTGCACCACCACGAAGTCGAACTCGCGGTCGAAGTCGGCGGCGTTTTCCTCGCACACCGCGAGGTACTTCGCCTTCATCTCCCCGGTGATGGGGAGCTCCATGCCCTGCAGGGCATTATGGAAATACTTGGTAATGGTGAAGAAATCCTGGTCGCCCTCGACCAGGAACCAATCCGCCTCCAGACCCACGTTCCTCATCAGCGGCACCTGGGTGTAGAGGAGCTCCGCCACCCCCCCGCCGTGCGCGGTGCTGTTGATGTGGGCCACGCGCGCCCCCGAGAGCTCCTTGCCGAGCGCCAGGATCTCGTCGATCACCTCGTCCCCGGCTATGGGACGATAGGGCTCGATACTGCGCGGCTGCACCGGCACCCTGGGGAGCATATGACCCTCCTCCGATCGCTTTCCCGAACCGCCGACAATAACGTTATCGGCGTTTTTAAGGATTTGCAAACCCCGGGGAGGAAGAAGCGGCGTGCATGGCCTGATATCGCGGTTCCGGAGTCAAGCTCCTTGAAATATTGCACAACCTGTTCGGGGGCCCGTAGTATGCATGATCCGATGTCGCGGACCCCGAATCAAACTCCCGGGGTGCAGACCTTCGTTCTTGGCGCGCTCGCGCTTGCCGGGGCCGGAGCGGGCGAGGTCTCGGGTCAGCTGAAGGGAACCCGCCGAGAAGCCGGGGCGTCCAGGGATCAAGCGATCCCTCCGCTGCGGCTTCGATCCACATCCGGCAACCGAGGGACGATTTGGCGTCCTTCGAGGCCCGGCGCATGGCGGGAACCGCCGGCTATATGTTATCTTTCCTTTATTCGAGGGAAGGGGAACGACGATTGAGAAACGGCTGTCCCGGTAAGGAGGGATGACCCTATGGCCATGAGGATCTTCGCTGAGAGAAGGAGCATCCGGCGCTACGGGGACCGCCCCGTGGAGGAGGAGAAGCTGTCGGAGGTGCTGGAGGCCGCCCGCCTCGCGCCCTCCTGGGCCAACATGCAGTGCTGGACCTATATAGTGGTCCGTGACCCCGGCGTCAAGGAGGCCATAGCCGCCACCCTGGAGGGCAACCCCATCCAGAAAGCGGTCACCTCGGCCCCGGTGCTCATCGTCGCCTGCGCCGACCCCGAGAAGTCCGGCAACGTCAACGGCCAGCCCTATTACATGCTGGACATCGGCATCAGCATGCAGCAGCTCATGCTGGAGGCCTGGAACCAGGGCCTGGGGACCTGCTGGGTAGGGTGGATCAAGGAAGACGAGATACGCTCCATCCTCGGCGTCCCCCAGAACATCCGCGTGGTGGCCTTAACGCCGTTGGGTTATCCCGCCGTGCTGCCCGACGCCCCGCCCCGCAAGCCCTTGGAGGAGATCGTCCGCCACGACCGCTGGTAAGCGCCGGACGAACATCGGGCGTTGGGCGGGCCCGGTCGCGAGGAGCGGGCCTCGCAAAGACGCCACCTCTCCATATGGCGCCGTTATTCGCTCCACCGGCCTCGTTTTCTTCTCCGCCGGCGCCACGGCACAGGCGGGCCGAAACGCTCCGGGAGCGACACGGGTATTTGCTGTTAATCTCCTAAACGGCGTTCTTCCGTTTCCCGCCGGTGCTATACCGGGAGCTGGAGAGAGGATTCCCCGGAAAGAGCGGGATCTTACCATATTATGCCTGTCCTCTCCCGTTCCGTTTCCCGCCGGCGCCATACCGGGAGCTGGAGAGAGGGCCCCCTGAAAAGAGCGGGATCTTACCATATTATGCCTGTCCTCTCCCGTTCCGTTTCCCGCCGGTGCTATACTGGGAGCGGAAGCGCAAGGACTGCGAGGGAAGCGCCGGCATGGACGAATTCGACGAGCTGGACCTGGAGACCATCACCCCCCGGCAGGTGCGCCAGTACCTGCGGGACAAGTTCGTCATCGTCGCCTCCAACCGGGGCCCGGTGGAGTTCCGCCGCGAGGCGGGCGGCTCCATAAAGGCCTTCCGCGGCGCGGGAGGGGTGGTCACGGCCATGTCCACCGCCCTCACCGCCACGGACGCGGTGTGGATCTCCACCGCCCGCACCCGCGAGGACGCCATAATGGCGCGCGAGGCGCCGCGGGGGCGCATGGCCATGCCCCCGGACAAGCCCCAGTACTGGGTCAAGTTCATCGTCCCCGAGAGGAACGAATACCACCAGTACTACAACGTCATCAGCAACTCCATCCTCTGGCCCCTGCAGCATTACCTCTTCGACGTCATCCGCCATCCCTTCATAGACGATTCCGTCCACGAGGCCTGGAACAACGGGTACCGTAAGGTGAACCGCCTCTTCGCCGAGGAGATCCTCAGGGAGATCCGCGGCACCGACAAGAAGCCCCTGGTCTTCCTGCAGGACTACCACCTCTACCTTTGCGCCCAATACATACGGCGCAGGGAACCCGAGGTCCTCATCCATCACTTCACCCACAGCCCCTGGGTGCAACCGGATTATTTCCGCCTCCTGCCCCAGGGCATGCGGCGCGAATTGTTGCAGGGCATGCTCGCCAACGACGTGCTGGGATTCCACACCCACCACTACGTCAACAACTTCCTGCAGTGCTGCCGCGAGGGAGAGGCGGTGCGCGCGGCGGTGGACGGAAAGCGCCGCGTGGTGCGCTTCGGGCAGAGGGACGTCTTCGTGCGCCACTATCCCATCTCCATCGACCACGAGGCCCTGGAGAGGATGGCGGCCAGGAGGGAGGTGGCGGCGCACCGCGAGAGGCTGCGCGCCCTGGCGGCAGGACGCAAGCTGCTGGTGCGCGTGGACCGCGTGGAGCCCTCCAAGAACATCCTCAGGGGCCTGCGCGCCTACGAGCATTTCCTCTCTCGCCATCCCGAGTGGCACGGGAAGGTGGTATTCGCCAATCTCCTCTACCCCTCCCGGGAGGAGCTGCGGGAATACCGCGACCTGAGGAGGGAGATCGAGGAGACGGGCGCGGCCATCAACCGCCAGTTCTCCACCCTGGAATGGGAGCCCGTTCTCCTGGATATCGAGGACAACTATCCTCGCTCCCTCGCCGCCCTCATGGAGTTCGACGCCCTGCTCGTCAACCCGGTCATCGACGGCATGAACCTGGTCTGCAAGGAGGGGGCGGTGCTCAACCGGCGCGACGGGATCATCGTGCTCTCCATGGGGGCCGGGGCCTACCACGAGCTGCGCGGCGCGGTTATCCCCGTAAACCCCCTGGACGTGGCGGAGACCGCGCGAGGCATATGGAAAGCGCTGGAAATGAGCGACCGCAAACGCAAGGCCATGGCCAGGTCGGCGCGGGAGGTAGTGAAACGGAACACCTCTTTCCTGTGGTTTCTCCAGCAGATGCGCGCCCTGCGCAAGGTGGAGCGCCAGCGCGCCGCCGGCGGGGCCTCCGCCAAGCCCATGCTGGAGCTCCCCCGCTACGAGCGCTTCGAATGACCTACCGGATAACCGCGGCCCGCCTGTCGGCGATCAAGGCATGAGCTCATTCGCCGCCGTCTTCAGGCGCCGCCACGCCCGCCGGCGCCCCGCAGGGCGTTCCGCGTGTCCACCACCGGCACCCCCGAGCGCGAGAGCAGGCCGTAGTCCACCCCTTGGTGGGCGGTCACCACCACCGCGCAGTCGCAGGCCCGCAGGGCCTTCTCGTCGAGGTCGATGCCGTGCAGGGCCACGCCCCCCACCTCGAATTCCGGCACGTAGGGATCGTGGTAGGAGACCTCGGCTCCCTCGCGCATGAGCAGCTCCATGAGCTTGGCCGCCGGCGTCTCGCGCGTGTCCCCCACCCCGGGCTTGTAGGCCACCCCCAGGACCAGCACCCGCGAGCCCCCCAGGCTTTTTCCGGCGCGGTTGAGCTCCCGCGTCACCAGCCCCGCCACGAAGTAAGGCATGTTCACGTTGACCTTTCCCGCCAGCTCGATGAACTCGGTCTGGAAATCGTATTCCCTCGCCTTCCAGGAGAGGTAGAAGGGGTCCACGGGGATGCAGTGGCCCCCCAGCCCCGGCCCGGGCCAGAAGGGCATGAACCCGAAGGGCTTGGTGGCGGCGGCCTCTATGACCTCCCAGATGTCGATGCCCATGCGGTCGCAGAGCATCCAGAGCTCGTTGACCAGGGCGATGTTGACGCCGCGGAAGATGTTCTCCAGGAGCTTGGCCATCTCCGCCACCTCCGGGGAGCTCACGCGCACCACCTCGTTCACGAAGGCGGCGTAGAAGGCCTCCGCCAGCTCCGCGCAGCACCCGCCCGTTCCCCCCACCAGCTTGGGGGTGTTGGCGATGGTCCACTTGCGGTTGCCGGGGTCGACGCGCTCCGGGGAGTAGGCGAGGTGGAAATCCCCACAGGGCGCCAGGCCGTTCTCCTCCAGGATGGGCCCGACCACCTCGCGCGTGGTCCCCGGATAGGAAGTGGACTCCACCACCACCAGCTTCGGGCGCTTTCCCTCACGGACCAGCGCCTCGCACTGCCTTGCCGCCTCCCTCACGAAGGAAAGATCCGGGTCCCGGGTGGGCGAGAGGGGCGTGGGCACGCACACGCAGATGACCTCACAGCCAAGAAGGCCTGCGGGTTCGCCGCTGACGCTCAGCCTGCCTTCCCCGCTTAGGCGCCGCATCCTTCCGCCGTCAAGTCCCTCGTACAGGTCCTCCCCCGCCGCGATACGCTCTCTCTTCCCGGCGTCTTTCTCCAGACCTACCACGCGGAAGCCCGCCTCCGCCGCCTCCAGCGCCAGGGGGAGCCCCACGTAACCGAGCCCTATTACCCCCACCAGGGCCTCGCGCTCCCTTATCGTCTCCAGGAGACCCATAGCACACCCCTTTCCGGTATTCCTCGCCTTGCTCGCGCCCATCCTTGTATTTATCACTCCCCCAGACATAGGGGTCAAGCCTCTTTTCATGTCTGGGCATAGGGGTCGAGCCTCTTTTTATGTCTGGGCGTCTTCAGACATAGGGGTCGAGCCTCTTCTTATATCTGGGCATCGTGGCTTTTTCCAGGCCGGGGATCACCTCCGGCAGGGCGAAGAGGTCGGTGCCCTCGTTTCCGGCCCCAGATGTTTATCGATTCCGTGCCCCCACCCGCGCTTGGCCCCGACGAAGGCCCGCACAGGCGGAGACGCGGAGCCCTGGGAGAGGCCTGGTAAAGGTATCCTGGGACGCTGAAATCGAGCGCGTTCACCATGGGTGTTTCAGGATGCCAAACGCCATGACGTGCACCGCCGAGGTGAAGTTCACCTGCTTATTTATCGGCCAGGGGGCGGAGGGACGGATAAGCCGTCCCCCGCGCGCGATGCGGGAAACCGCATTCCGTTATGAACATCCCCGTGGGGAGGATACAATGCGGGGGAAAAGAGGGCGCGGCGATGGCGATAGCCCACGGTTTGCCGCAGGCGGAAGATTCTACGAGGCGGAAGATTCTACGAGGATGCAATGTGGGGGGAAAGAAGGCGAGGCGAAAGCGAAGGACCGCGTATTGCCGCGCGCGGAGTATTCCACGAGGATAACACCTCTAAAAAAGAATGTGCGTCGAAAGACCGGCGTGGAGGGAAACCTGTACGGCAGACGCAAAATGAGCGAGACTGTTTTAAGGAAAGCATGACCCGGCAACGCCACGTATCGCGGGTCTGGCATAAAGGACGGGAGGTGCGGTATAGGTGAACGTCCCTGTTTTAGAGCCAGAGGATACCGTGAAGAAGATGATCACCTTCATAAGGGAGAGGATGGAGGAGGCGGAAAAATCGCGCCTGGTGGTCGGGCTCTCGGGCGGGCTCGATTCCGCAACCTCCGCTTACCTGGCAGCGCGTGCCCTCGGCAAAGATGCCCTCAAAGCCTTTCTTCTTCCTTATAGAACCACCAGCTCCTCGAGCATTGAGGACGCGCTGCTGGTAGCGGGCGAGTTGGGCATAGAGCACCAGACCATCGAGATCACGCCCATGGTCGATGCCTACTTCCAACATTTTCCTTCCGCCGATAGGAAACGCCGCGGGAATTTCATGGCCCGCACGCGCATGGCCGTTCTATACGACCAGTCGGAGGAGCTCGGCGCCCTGGTTCTGGGCACCGGCAACCGCACCGAGGCGTTGCTCGGATATACCACTTTGTGGGGGGACATGGCCTGCGCCTTCACTCCCCTCGGTGGCCTTTACAAGAGCCAGGTACGGCAGTTGGCCGCCTTTCTGGGCGTTCCCTCGCGCATCATCGAGAAGCCTCCCACCGCGGACCTCTGGGAAGGCCAGACCGACGAGGGGGAGATGGGGCTGACCTACGACGACGCCGATCGCGTCCTTCACGCCCTTTTCGACCTCGGCCTCGACGACGCAGCCCTGGCAGCGGAAGGCTTCGATCCCGCCTTGGTGGCGCGGGTGAGGCGCATGGTGGACGCGAATGCCTTTAAACGGCGTATGCCCCCTTGTTGCCTGCCCTGACCTCGCCGCGCTGGGGCGACCGCTCACCGTATCCCGTGTATCCGCCCGCGCGCCGAGCGCGGCAGCAAGGCGCGCGCCTCCCGACAAGCGCGCGGTCCGCGAAGCGAGATCCGCAAGCTCCGCCACCACCATGACCGCAAGCCGTTCCCGCGCCCTGCCGGAAACGGCCTCCGCCCGCGAAAACGGGCCGCGCGCATGCATAGGGCTCTCCACCTCGAATCGCTCCAGATAACCGCCGCCCTCCACTTCGCCGCACAGACGAGCGTGGGAACAAATAGGAATCTCCGCCATAAAGCGTGAATCCTCCGACCGTAACGAGCATGAGGGTCGTGCCCATGCCTTAACCGCCTGCTCTTTCCCGACCGCCATCCCTCCCCATCGCCTTTTCATCCCAACGCACGGGAGATGAACCACCCATATAGATGAACCACCTATAATAGACCTATGTCCAAGAAACTGCGCATCCTTGAGGTCTGCAACCTGGACCGCTTCGCCGCCTCCCCATACATGCTGCCGTTTTTCCGGGAGCTGGCGGAGCAGGGCCATGAGGTTCACGTGGCATGCAAGGTGACCTCCTTCGCCGACAGGCTGGAGGCCGCGGGTTTGAAAGTCCACGACGTTCCCATAACCCGCCGCATCACCCCCATCGCGGATCTCAAGGCTTACCGGCACCTCAAATCCCTGATCGGGGAGGGCGCTTTCGACATCGTGCATACCCACAACCCCAAGGATGGGATACTGGGCCGAGCGGCGGCCTGGAAACAAGGGGTGCGCGCCGTCATCCATACCTGTAACGGCTTCTATTTCTCTCACCGCTCCAGCAGGCTGAGAAAGCGCTTGGTGCTCGCCGCCGAGCGCTTTGCCGGGAAGCGCTGCCATCTCATCATCTTCGTGAACACCGACGACCTCTCCCTCGCGGCTGCCGAGAGGGTGGTGGCGCCCACCAGGGCCAGGCTCATTTATAGCGGCGTCGACCTGGAGCGCTTCCGGCCCGGGATTGAAGAAGGCTTAAGAGGGGAGCTGGGCATCCCCGACACGGCCACGGTCGTCGGATACGTCGGCGAGATAAGGAGGGAGAAGAACCTGGACACGCTGGTGGAGGCGGCCGCTCGCCTCCTGCCGGAGCACCCGGAACTGTACCTGATGATGGTGGGAGATTATTCCATGGAACCGCGGGAGCCGGAGCGGTTGACGGAACTCGCTTCCCTTACGCCTCGGACGGGACCCGAGGCGCCCGCAGGCGGGGAGATGAATGCCGCTATAGGGGGAAAGGAGTGGACGCGAGGCGCTTGCGGCCGGGCGGCGGAGGGGAAGCAAACCGTGCTCCGTAAAAGCGATAAGGGGCGCGCGGGATCCTCCAACAATGCCCTGGCTGATGCGGAGTCGCGGGGGACGGAGACGAGGTTCGCCAAGCGCGGGACGGCGGAGAAAAAGAAGGCGCGTGAGGAGGGGCGCGCGGGAGGCGACGACAAGGGGGTTCATGGGTCGGTGGGAAGCCTGGCGGATCGCCTTCTCTTCACCGGTTACCGCTTCGACCCGGAGCGCTTCTACCGCATCTTCGACGTCTTCGTTCTGCCCTCGACCCGCGAGGGTTTCGGAGTCGCCCTCATCGAGGCCATGGCCTCGGGGGTTCCGGTTATCGCCTGTGACGTGCGCGGGCCGCGTGAGATCGTCGAGGACGGGCGAGACGGCATCCTGGTGGCAGACCGCGATCCCGCGGCCCTCGCGGACGCCATTTCCTTCTACCTCCAAGCGCCACAGGCGGTGGAGAACTACACGCGGCGCGCCCGCCGCAAGGTAGAGAAACAGTTTGACCACGCCCGCGTGCGTGCCCAGCTCCACGAGGAATACCGCCGCCTCACCTCAGACAATGGGGTCACAGACAATGGGGTCAAGCCTCGTTTCGTGTCTGAGCCTTGATTATTCTCAGGAAAGCTTTTCCTCCTTTTCGGATTCATCCGCGTCACACAGACAATGCACAGACAATGGGGTCAAGCCTCGTTTCGTGTCTGAGCCTTGATTATTCTCAGGAAAGCTTTTCCTCCTTTTCGGATTCATCCGCGGGATTGCGTCTTATGCCCAATGCCGCCTCCTGCCGGTTAAATGTTTTTCCCTCCCAATACGAATTCTTCTCCACCCGACCTTCACCTCGAAAACCATCGGCACCAAGTATCGACCCCCTTACATCTAACCCCCTGCGGAGGTCAATCCGTAAATATGCCCAAGACGCTATAATCGCTTTATGGAGTCTGTGCAGGACCTGCTCAACGAGCTGGCGGAGCTGTTCACCTCCGAGGACAGCCCCATAAAGAGCGCCATCGCGCCGCTTGGAGAGGGATCGGTGCTGAGAGTGCGTGTGCCCGGCGGTTCCATCACCGTGGAGAAATCGGGGGGTCGCTTTATATATGGTGAGGGAACGGATAAGCCGCCCCTGTTCGAGATCCTCCTGGAAGACCCCCAGGACCTGGAGGCTTTTCGAGAGGTCAGGGACGCGCGAGACTTCGGCTCCCGCTTCATGTCCCTGGTGCGCGAGGGCAGGCTCAAGCTCGACATGCTGAGGCCCTTTATCGACCTCTGGTCCCTCGGCGTGGGTTCCTTCCTCGAGGAAACCGGCATCCTCACCCCACCACAGGGCTACGAGGAGCTTATAGGGAGCCTTCAACTCAGGGACATAGCCTTCACCGAGATCCTGGATGTCAGATATCTCCAGGAGCTGGTGGACGAGCTGGCCCGCATCACGGGCGTGCGACTGTGGGTGCTGGACATGAACAGCATGCCGGTGGTGATCAGCGCCACGGGCGGCGAGCACTGCAAGTTGATCATCGACTCACTGGAGGGCGTGATGCGCTGCTACAATTCGGCCATCGGCGCCCTGGCGGAGCTCAAGAAAAGCATGGGCCCGAGGGTGCGCATCTGCCATGCCGGCTTCATGTGTTTCGACGCGCCGTTAATCCTGGGCGGCGAGATCGTGGGCATGATCAGCGGCGACGCCTCGCTCATGGAGCCTCCGGACCCGGAGAAATACCGCAAGCTCGCGGAGGAGCTGGATGTCGATCCCGAGCCCCTGCTGGCGTCCCTACAGCAGGTCAGGAGCGTGAACCTTGAGGAGGTGGAGTTCCTCCTCTCGGTGGTTAACGCCATCGCCCAGGTAGTGACGGAGATGAGCTTCAAGCAGTACCTGCTCACCCGCCAGATGAAGGAGAACACCAAGCTGACACGGGAACTGCGCCGCACCAACCTGGAGCTCAAGGCCCTTTTTCAGTCCATCCTGGAGATCCAGGAACGGGAGAGGTCGGCGGTGGCGCGGGACCTCCACGACGACACGGGCCAGAACCTCAGCAACGCGCTGGTCAACCTCGAGCTCGCCTTAAGCGAGGAAGGGGTGCCGGACGCGGTGCGCGCGCACATCGAGTCCGCATCCTCCTCCATATCGCAGGTGCTCAAACAGGTGCACGACCTCTCGGCCTCTCTCCACCCGCCCGTCCTGGACGACCTGGGACTTGTGGAGGCTTTGCGCAACCTCGTGCGCAGGATGAACGCCGACCACGCCATCGAGTTCACTCTGCTTACGGAGGGGGAAGAGGGCAGGCTCTCCGGGGACGTGAAGATAAACCTCTACCGCATCGTTCAGGAAGCCCTCAACAACGTGGTCAAGCATTCCGGCGCCCGCCGGGCCCGCGTGGAGCTGAAAAACCACGAAAACGGCATCGAGCTGGTGATCAGCGACGACGGCCGGGGGTTCGCGGAAAAAGGCGACCATGCCATATCCACGCTCGAAACAACGCCCGCCAGTGTCAGCAGCAGTCGGCGGCACACAGGCCATATGCCTGGGATGGAAGCTGCGCCGGTGAAAGGGGCGAGACGCGAAAGCCGGGCGGGAGACGACAATGCCGCCGCCAACATCAGCGAATCCGGGTGGGGCAAGGAGCATTCGCCCTCGCAAGATATCTCCCAGACGAAAGGGGCACGACGTGAAAGCCGTGCAGTAAGCGATAGCGCCACCTTGCCGGTCAAGGCGGGCGCGCGCCATAAAGCCCCCACCGCAAAAAGCGGCCCAGCGCGAACTGCGGGCGCGAAACCGAGCGATAGGACGTCCAAGGGCGCAAGTGTGGTTCGAGAGGAGCGGGCCGTGGCCTCAAAGCCCGGCGACACCATACATCTCGGCCTGGTGAACATGCGCGAGCGGGCGGAGCGTATCGGCGCCGCCATCGAGTTTCCCCCTTGCGAAAAAGGGGTAACGGTGGTGGTGCGCCTGCCGTTTCCGCCATGAACGGGCGTTATGAGACTTGCTTGATCGTGCTCAGGTTCCGGTTCGCGGTGGCGGTGCGGATCACCAGTCCCCGATAAAAACCGGTCTTCGCCACGTCTCGAATATCCCAATGTATTATGATTAACAAAGATCGATGCGAGGGTACTGAACGGAGCGTGAGCCGGCTATGATACGCGTGCTCCTGGTTGACGACCATGCCATCCTGCGCGAGGGCCTCTCGTCCCTGATCGAAAAACAGGGAGACATCACAGTGGTGGGGGAGGCTGAGGATGGTACTACGTCGCTGGAGAAGGCGGGGGCGCTCCTTCCCGACGTGGTGGTTCTGGACATCAAGCTCTCGGATATGTCCGGTATCGAGGTTTGCCGCCGCCTTAAGGAAAAATACCCCCTCCTCAAGGTGATCATGCTCTCCATGTACGAGGACTACGAATACGTAAACCGCGCCCTCCAGGTGGGAGCGGACGGATACCTGTTGAAGAAGGTCGCCGGCGCCGAACTCGTGAACGCCATTCGCAAAGCGCAGCGGGGCGAGAAA
>JACVJD010000044.1 GCA_015711825.1 Candidatus Solincola daggyaiensis | reverse complement strand
TGGTGGTATCCAGGGCGAGGGACGGCCTGCCGGAAAACCTGCGCCGCATCGCGGAGGAGGGAAACCTGGAGATCGCCGGTTGGGTGCCCGACGACGATCTGTTGCGCGAGTACGACGAGTCGGGGAGGGCGTTGACGGAGCTCCCCGAGGCGAGCCCGGCCCGCGGCGCGATAGAGGAGATCCTGGCATCCTATGTCAAAGCATGAAAAAAGGCAAGGGCCGGACAAGGACGCCCAGACAAGGATATATGGATATATATGGATAGTAAATGAAGTGGCTCGAAAAGAGTTCTTGCTGCGCCGTGCGGCATGTCTGCCCGGCGGTTCGGCGCGGAGCCGCGCGGCGCCTTTACGCGCCGTGCACATTGAATCTGGAACTGTGAGTGAATTGGTGAGATAATCATGATTTGGACCGGGGAGGTCTGACGATGTACGTAGAGAAGCCCATGATCGTATTTCTGGACAAGCTCGCCTCCAGGTCACCGGAGCCGGGCGGCGGCTCGGTATCTGCCCTGGTGGGCGCCTTGGGGGCCGCGCTGGTCTCCATGGTGGGAAACCTGACCCTGGGAAAGGAGAAATACGCCGACGTCCAGGACCAGGTGGAGGAACTGCTCAAATCCTCCGAAAAGGCCCGCGATCAGCTCCAGAGTTTGATCCAGAAAGACACCGAGGTCTACGCGGAGGTCTCCGCTGCCTTCAAGATGCCCCGCGAAAGCGAGGAGCAGAAAGCGGAACGCGCGGTGCGTATCCAGGGGGCATTGAAGCTCGCAACCGAGGTGCCCTTCGAGATCGGCGAGAAATGCCTGGAGGTGGCTCGGCTGTCCGAGAGGGCGGCCGAGATAGGCAACGTGGGCGCGGTGAGCGACGCGGGAGTGGCGGCATTGCTGGCGGAGGCCGCCGCCCAGAGCGCCGCCCTCAACGTCAAGATCAACATCAACAGCATTGAGGACGTTGCTTTCTGCGAGAGCAAATGGTCGCGCATCCAGGAAATCCTGGAGGAGACGGCGCGGCTGCGCGACCGCGTGGTGAAGGTCACCTACGAAAAGCTGGGATGATCCCCGGCGGGAAAGGAAAGGAGCAAGGGATATGACGGTGGTCATCGATTGCGTAGCCATCGGCGACGAGTTGATGAAGGAGATCATCGCGGAGACCGAGGCCCTCAAGGCCAAGGGCATAACCCCGGGCATCGCCACCCTGCTGGTGGGCGACGATTTCGGGGCCAAGATGTACCGTGGCCAGGTGGAGAAGTTCTGCGAGGAGGCCGGGTTTGCCTATATAAACGAGAACCCGCCGGCGGACGTGAGCGAGGCGGAGGTGGTGAAGATCGTCAAGCGCCTCAACGCCGACAAAGCGGTGAGCGGCATCCTTCCCCTACGTCCTTTCCCCGAGCACATCTCCGACAGCGCGGTCATCAACTCCATAGACGTAAACAAGGACATCGACTGCTTCCATCCCTTCAATATGGGCAAGCTGGCCCTGGGCGAGCCCACCTTCCCGCCCGCCACGCCCTCGGCGGTGGTGGAGATCCTCGACCGCTACGCCAGGGACGTGAAGAAGATGGACCCCAAGGACTTCTACGAGGGGGCCGAGGTGTGCGTGGTGGGCCACTCCAACATCGTGGGCAAGCCGGTGGCCTTTCTTATGCTCAATCGCAACGCCTCCACCACCGTGGTGCACGTTTTCACGAGCATGAAGGGCAACCTGGAAAAGCACACCAAGGCGGCGGATATCCTCATCGTGGCCGCCGGCAAGGCCGACCTCATCGGTCCCGACCAGGTTAAGGAAGGGGCCGTCGTGGTGGACGTGGGCATCAACCGCGTCAAGGTGCTGGACGAAAACGGCGAGCCGGTGCTCAACGAGAAGGGCAAGCCCAAGACCAAGACGGTGGGGGACGTCTCCTTCGACGCGGTGAAGGACATGACCGAGGCTATCACCCCCGTTCCCGGCGGCGTGGGCTCGGTGACCAACCGCATGCTCATGAAGAACGCCCTGCGCGCGTGCAAGATCCAGCACGGCCTGGAATGACGCACGACAAGGTAAGAGCCGCAGGATAGGGATAATATTATTTTCGGCGGTTGTAAGCAGCGGAAAGGAGAGAAAAGATGGCATTCACCCTACCGACGGAGACGGCCAAGGGCAAGGTCCGCGAGGTAGAGCTGGGCGCCGGTGACAAGGCGAAGAAGGTAGGGGGAGAGAACGTCCTCCCCTTCCATCTCTGGGAAGGCGAGATGCCCAACAAGCCCATAGTAGCCGCAGAGGTCTTGGACGAGGTCGGGGAACTGGTGCCGGCGCTGGAGAAAGCCCTGGGCGAGGTCAAGAACGACCCCGTGGCCTGGGCCAAGAAAGCGGTGGAGGAGTGGGGCGCCGACGCCATATTCCTCCTCCTGGCCTCCACCGACCCCAAGGCCACCGACGCTCCCGCCGACGCGGCGGCGGAGACGGTGCTCAAGGTGGAGGAGGCCGTCAACGTGCCGGTGATCGTCTACGGCACCGAGGACCTGGAAAAGGACGCCGAGGTAGCCAAGGTGGTGGCCACCAAGGCGGAGGGCAAGAACCTGCTCATCGGCCCGGCCAAGGAGGAGAACTTCAAAAAGATGGGAGCACCCGCCATCGGCTACAAGCAGACGGTGGCCGGCATGACCCCCATCGACGTCAACCTGGCCAAGCAGCTCAACATCCTCCTCACCAACCTGGGCATGGAGGCCGAGAAGCTGGTCATCGACCCCACCACCGGCGCCCTGGGCTACGGCCTGGAGTACACCTACTCGGTGATGGAGCGCCTGAAGATCGCCGGGCTCTTCCAGGACGACTCCATGACCCAGATGCCCATGCTCGCCAACATCGGCTTTCAGGCCTGGAAGACCAAGGAGGCCAAGAGCTCGCAGGAGGAGTACCCGGAGTGGGGTGACCCCGAGAAGCGCGGCATCATGTGGGAGACCGTCACCGCCGTGGCCCTGCTCCTGGCCGGGGCGGACATCCTGGTGCTCAGGCACCCCCAGTCCATCCGCCTGGTGAAGCAGCTGATAGCCGACCTTTCGGGCTAGGCTTTGATATATAAACGGATTATAAACGGAGGTTCGGGACGAACCTGGATCGGAATCCTTAGGAGGAACAGCACTCATGGCAGAACTGGATGAAAAGACAGCGTGCGAGGCCACGCTGGAAATGCTCAGAAAAGCGAGGGAGGAGGGGCAGGAGACGGCCTTCGACCGCGTGGAGCAGCAGAAGGGATGCGCCTTTGGAGAGGCGGGAAGCTGCTGCCGCATCTGCAACATGGGCCCCTGCCGCATCAATCCCAAGAAGCCCGACGAGAGCCGGGGCGTGTGCGGCGCCAACATCGACACCATCGTGGCGCGAAACTTCGCGCGCATGGTGGCCGGGGGGGCCTCCGCCCACAGCGACCACGGGCGCGCCGTGGCCGAGACCCTGATCATGGCCGCCAAGGGAGAGACGACCGACTACGAGATCAAGGACCGCGTCAAGCTGCTGGAGGTGGCGGCGGATCTGGATATCGAGATCGGCGAGCGCGAGATAAACGACATCGCGTTGGAGGTGGGGGAACGCTGCCTGGCCATGTTCGGGCAGCAGGAGGGCGAATTGGCCTTCGCCCAGAGAGCGCCCGAGAAGCGCAAGGAGATCTGGCGCCAGCTCGGCATCTTTCCCCGCGGCATCGACCGCGAGGTGGTGGAGGTCATGCACCGTACCTCCATCGGCGTGGACCAGGATTACGAGAACATCCTCAAGGGCGCCGCACGATGCTCCCTGGCCGACGGCTGGGGCGGCTCCATGATCGGCACCGAGCTGCAGGACATCCTCTTCGAAACCCCGGTGCCCGTCGAGGCCAAGATCAACCTGGGGGTACTCAAAGAGGATGAGGTGAACATCATCGTCCACGGCCACGAGCCCCTGCTCTCGGAGATGATCGTGCTCGCCGCCAGCCTGCCGGAGATGCAGGAAAAGGCGGAGAAAGCCGGCGCTAAGGGTATCAACCTGGCCGGCATCTGCTGCACCGCCAACGAGATCCTCACCCGCCACGGCATCCCCGTCGCGGGAAACGTGCTGCAGCAGGAGCTTGCCCTGCTCACCGGGGCGGTGGAGGCCATGGTGGTGGACGTACAATGCGTCTACCAGGGCATCGGTCAGATAGCGAGCTGCCTGCACACCGACATCATCACCACCTCCCCCAAGGCCAAGATGCCCTACGCGCGGCATATCGAGTTCCACGAGAACCATGCCTTGGACATCGCCAAGGAGATCGTCTCCGCGGCCATCGAAAATTATCCGAAGCGGGGCAAAGTAACCATTCCGGACAACACCGAGGCGCTCATCGCCGGCTTCAACCACGAGTACATCAACTACATGTTGGGCGGGAAATACCGCGCCTCCTACCGACCCCTGAACGACGCCATCATCGACGGCCGCATCCGCGGCGTGGTGGGCGTGGTAGGGTGCAACAACCCTCGCGTGAAGCACGACGACGTACACGTGCGTGTGGTGCGCGAGCTCATCGCCAACGGCTGCCTGGTGGTGATGACCGGCTGCGCCGCGCAGTCGGTGGCCAAGGCGGGGCTCATGCTCCCTGAGGTAGCGCGCGAGATCTGCCCCCAGGGATTGTGGGAGGTCTGCGAGGCGGTGGGCATCCCGCCGGTGCTGCACTGCGGCTCCTGCGTAGACAACAGCCGCATCCTCATCGCCCTCACCGCCATGGTGCACGAGGGCGGTCTGGGCGACGACATCAGCGATCTCCCGGCCGCGGGATGTGCGCCGGAGTGGATGAGCGAGAAGGCCATCGCCATCGGACAGTACTTTGTGACCTCGGGCGCCGCGACGGTGTTCGGGGTGAGTTGGCCCACCCTGGGCTCGAAGAACGTCACCGAACTCCTTTTCGAGAGGTACAACGATATCCTCAAGAACAGCTGGCATTTCGAGCCCGACCCCGAGAAGATGGTGGGTAAACTTCTCACCCTTATCGACAGCAAACGCGAGGCCCTGGGCATCTCAGCCAAGCGCGAGAGGGTACTCTACGACATGGCCATGAGGAGGGAGTTGGAGATCTAATGAGTAGGATAATCGCAACCGCAGCCATCAAGGGGGCCCACAAAGAGGTGGCCGAGGCCGAGCGCATGTTCAACCAGACGCTGGAGGCCGTAGGGGCCACCGCCGCGGTGGAGTTCCCCAACACGGGCTATTACCTGCCCATCATCTATGCCCTCACCGGCTATAAGGTGGAGAAGGTGGAGGACCTGGCCAAGGCCCTGGAGCTGGCCAAGGATCTGCTTCCGCCCGTTCCCAGGGAGCGCCACTGGGTGCCCTACCTTGGACATGCCCTGGACGCGGGCATCGCCACTCTCTTCGCGGGGGAGGTCATCGAGGGATGCAAGTACGCCGTCAATCCCCCGGTGGACGACCTCTGGCTGGGGGCCGCCGACGACGTGATCATGCGCGAGCGCGGGGTGGAGTTCGTGGACGGCAGCGCCCCCGGGTTCTGCGCTCTGGTGGGACGCGCCTCCACGCCGGAGATGGCGGACCAGATCGTGGTGGATCTGCTGCAGAAAAACCTCTACGTGTGGATCTCCGGTCACGTGGACGGGGTGAGCATCGCGGAGCAGCTCCAGCAGGTGGACCGCCAGCTGGGTTGGGACACCCGCATCGTGCCCTACGGCAAGGAGATGTCCTCGGCGGTGTATTCCCTGGGGTTCGCCGCCCGCGCCGCCATGTCCTTCGGTGGGGCGCAGCCGGGCGACTTCTCCAAGGTGCTGCGCTACAACAAGAACCGCATCTTCGCCTTCGTGCTGGCGCTGGACTACGTGGACGAGCAGAAGTACGCCTACGCGGCGGGGGCCATAAACTACGGCTTCCCCACCATCGCCAACACCAGGATACCGGACATCCTCCCCACCGGCGTGTGCACCTACGAGCACGTGGTGGGAAGCGTGCCCGAGGAGGAGATCGTCCAGAAGTGCGTGGAGGTCAGGGGCCTTAAGATCCAGATTGCGGAGATCCCCATCCCCATGGCCTACGGCCCCGCCTTCGAGGGCGAGGTCATCCGCAAGGACGACATGTATATCCAGTTCGGCGGGAACATCACCCCCGCCTTCGAGTACGTGGTCATGCGGGAGATGGACGAGGTCACCGACGGCAAGATCGAGGTGGTGGGGCCGGAGATCGACGACGTCAACGAAGGCGACGCCCTGCCTCTGGGCATCGTGGTGGAGGTGGCCGGGCGCAAGATGCAGGAGGACTTCGAGTCCATCCTGGAGCGCCAGATCCACCACCTCATCAACGGCGCCGAGGGCATCTGGCACATGGGCCAGCGCGACATCGTATGGACGCGCATCTCCAAGAAGGCCCAGGCCAAGGGGTTCAAGATCCGCCACTACGGAGAGATCATCCATGCCAAGCTCATCAACGATTTCCCCTCCATCGTGGACAAGGTGCAGGTGACCATCTACACCAACCCCGAGGACGTGGAGAAGTGGCTGGCCACGGCCCGGCAGGCCTACCGCTACCGCGATGAGAAGACGGCGGGCATGACCGACGAGTCGGTGGACACCTTCTACTCCTGCACCCTGTGCCAGTCCTTCGCCCCCACCCACGTGTGCATCATCTCCCCCCAGAGGCTGGGGCTGTGCGGCGCCTACAACTGGCTGGACGGCAAGGCGGCCTACGAGATCGATCCCACGGGGCCCAACCAGCCGGTGAAGAAGGGCGATTGCTTGGACGAGGTGAAGGGCGGCTGGCCGGCCATCGACGAGTTCGTGAAGGAGAAGTCCGGCGGCACGGTGGAGTCGGTGTACATGTACACCATGATGGAGAACCCCATGACCTCCTGCGGGTGCTTCGAATGCATCGTGGCCTTCCTGCCTATGTGCAACGGGGTAATGATCGTGAACCGCGAGTACACCGGCATGACCCCCTGCGGCATGCCCTTCTCCACCCTGGCCAACTCCGTGGGCGGCGGCAACGTCACCCCGGGATTCATCGGCATCGGCAAGGTGTACATCACCTCCAAGAAGTTCATCTCCGCCGACGGGGGCTTCAAGCGCGTGGTGTGGATGCCCAAGGAGCTCAAGGAGACCCTCAGGGAACAGCTGGAGAAGCGCTGCCAGGACGAGGACGTCGACGACCCGGATTTCATAAACAAGATCGCGGACGAGGAAGTGGGGACCAGCGAGGAGGAGATCCTTCCCTGGCTGGAGGAGAAGGGTCATCCCGCCCTCACCATGGACCCCATGCTCATGTAGGAAAGAGGGGGGATTCGTCCCCCCTCTTCTTGCGACATAACAAGGTGGGATCACCGCTGATCAAGTAGGAAGGAGAAGGAGATGGGACTTTCGGGCTTGGATATCTTCAAAAAGCTACCCAAGACCAACTGCAAAGAATGCGGATTCCCGACCTGCCTCGCCTTCGCCATGAAACTGGCGGCCGGGCAGACGGCGCTCGATGAGTGCCCATACGTGACCGACGAGGTGAGGGAGGAGCTGGCCGAGGCCAGCGCGCCCCCCATACGCGGGGTCACCATCGGGGTCGGGGACGAGGCCTTCAAGGTGGGAGAGGAGCTGGTGCTCTTCCGCCACGAGAAGACCTTCTTCAATCCCGCGGTCTTGGGCGTGCTTGTCAGCGACGATATGGATGACGCGAGGGTGGATGAACTGATCAAGCAGGCCAACGAGTGCGAGCACGAGCGCGTGGGCGTCATCCTCAAGGTGGGGACCATAGCGGTGAAAGCCGCCTCCGGCGACGCCGGCAAGTTCAAGGCGTTGGTGGAGAAGGTGAAGACCGCCACCTCCAAGCCCCTCATCCTCATGGCCGAGGACGTGGAGGTCATGAAGGCCGGCGTGGAGGCCGCGGGAGATTCCCGCCCCCTGCTCTACGCCGCCACCGAGGCCAACGCCGACGCCATGGGCGCATTGGCCAAGGAGAAGGAGCTTCCCCTGGCGGTGAAGGCGACGGACCTGGACAAGCTGGCGGAGCTCTCGGAGAAGCTCACCGGCATGGGGCTCAAGGACCTGTTGCTGGACCCCGCGCCGCGCAAGCCGGGGGAGACCTTCAAGGACCTGGTGGCCATCCGCAGGGCGGCTCTGAACCAGAAGTTCACCCCCTTCGGCTTCTCCACCATCACCTTCCCCTGCGAGGAGACCGACGACGAGCTCTACGAGACCGCGCTGGCGGGGATGTATATCTGCAAGTACGGAGGGATCGTCATCCTCTCCCACGCCGAGCAGTGGAGGATGTACCCCCTGCTGGTGCTGGGCCTGAACATCTACACCGACCCCCAGCGCCCCATGGCCGTGGACTCCAAGTTCTACGAGATAGGCGCCCCGGACGAGAACAGCCCGGTGCTGGTGACCACCAACTTCTCCCTCACCTACTTCATCGTCTCCGGCGAGATAGAGGGGAGCAAGATCCCGGCCTGGCTGGGAGTGGTGGACGTGGACGGGCAGTCGGTGCTCACCGCCTGGGCGGCGGGCAAGTTCGTGCCCGAGACCATCGCCAAGTTCATCAACACCTCGGGTATCGCGGACAAGGTCAAGCACCGCAAGCTGATCATCCCCGGCTATGTGGCCCAGATTTCGGGCGAGCTGGAGGAGGAGCTGCCGGACTGGGAGATCGTCATCGGCACCCGGGAGGCCGCGGACATACCGGCCTTCCTGCGCCAGTTCTCCACCACCTGAGCCCGTGCTCGAGGTAGGAGCGCCGCGGCCGGCGGGCGAGGCCTACGATTGAGGCAGTGGGCAGTCCGCCGGCCGGATATGCGATATTTACGTGCCAGAGATCACAGTACGGAGGAGGAAGGCAGAAGATGATCATCACCACATCGAAGCCCTTCGAGGAAGTGCTCAAGGAACTCGAGGGCCAGGACAAGGTGTTCATCGTCGGCTGCGGCTCCTGCGCCACCACCTGCGAGACGGGTGGCGAGAAGGAGGTGGCCGAGATGAAGGCCAGGCTCGAGGCGGAGGGCAAGACGGTGACCGGAACCGTCGTGTACGAGGAGGTCTGCCACGAGCTCAACACCAAGCGGAAGTTCCGCGAGAACAAGGAGGCGGTGGAGGCCGCGGAGGGCTTCCTGGTCATGTGCTGCGGGGCCGGCACCCAGTCGGTGCGCGAGGCCACCGATAAGGATGTGCATCCCGCCTGCGACACCGTGTTCCTGGGCAACATCCTGCGCCAGGGGCAGTTCGTGGAGAAGTGCTCCCTGTGCGGCGACTGCGTGCTCGAGGATTTCGGGGCCATCTGCCCCGTCACCCGCTGCCACAAGGGCATCCTCAACGGCCCTTGCGGGGGAACGGATGGCGGTAAGTGCGAGACGGACAGGGAGAAGGACTGCGGCTGGACCCTCATCTACAACCAGCTGGAGAAGCTGGGCAAGCTCGACCGCTTCAAGCGCATCTACGGGCTCAAGAACTGGCAGGCGAGCATGAAGCCGGGCCGGGTGATATTCGAGAAGAAGGGCGAGGGGGGTGAATAGCATGACCTTGCTCTTCGACAAGCACGCCAAGCCCAGCATCCAGGAGGTCATGGAGTCGGGCACCTTCCTGGTCACCGGTGAGATCGGGCCCCCTAAGGGCACGGACATCGACGCCATGATCCACCACATCGACCTGCTCAAGGACAAGGTGCACGCCATGAACATCACCGACAACCAGTCCTCGGTGATGCGCTATCCCTCCCTGGGCACCGCCCTCATCATCCTGGAGCGCGGCGGCGAGCCCAACCTGCAGGTAACCTGCCGCGACCGCAACCGCCTGGCCATCGAGGCGGACCTGCTTTTCGCCTACACCCGCGGCGTGCGCAGCGTGCTCTGCCTCACCGGGGACTCCATCCCCGTGGGCGACCACAAGGAAGCCAAGGGCGTTTTCGACTGTGAGAGCGTGCAGCTCCTCCAACTCATCAGCAACCTGGAGGAGGGCAAGGACTCGGGCGGCAACGAGCTGCAGGGCGGCGTGAAGTTCTACAAGGGCGCCATCGTCACTCCCGAGGCCGATCCCATCGAGCCCCAGATGCTCAAGTTCGAGAAGAAGATCGAGGCGGGGGCGCAGTGGTTCCAGACCCAGGCCGTCTATGACATGGACAACTTCAAGCGTTTCATGGAGCGGGCGCGCAAGATCAACGACAAGGTGAAGATCTGCGCCGGCCTGGTGCTGCTCACCTCCATGGGCGCCATCAGGTACATGAACGCCAACGTGCCCGGGGTCTTCGTCCCCGATCACCTGGTTCAGGAGATGGCCGACGCCCCCAAGGGCGAGGCCCTCAACACCGGCATCAGGATCATGGCGCGCCAGATCCGCCAGTGCATCGACGAGAAGCTCTGCGACGGCGTGCACATCATGGCCATCGGGAAGGAGGACGTGGTTCCCAGGATCCTGGAAGAGGCCGGGGTGGACATCACCAAGATGTAAGGCCGAAAAAAAGCGCCGCTGCCGCGGCGGTTAACGGGAAGTGGGGTCAGGATGCATCCTGACCCCACCCTACGGCAACAGGGCAAGGGTTGATGGCGGGACAATGCGTTCCATGGGGACGGATCGTGGTGTGGGGCGATATCGAGAGGACGTTGGTATCGTGAGCTGGGAGCCGCGCATGATGGCCACGGCCATAGGCAGCCTGCCGCATGGCGATGCGGAGGAAGCCTGCGAGATCACCCTCAAGCACCTCAAGGAGGCGCCGGTCTGGCCGCAGCTTCCCCGCCGGGATTTCCGGGAAAACATGTACGCCCAGTACAGCGAGGGGCTGCCCGGAGTCAGGGTGGATGCGCAGAGGCGCAAGGTCTATTGCGACACCACTCGCGACCTCTTGCCGGCCATGGAGGAGATCTTCAGGGCGTCCCTGGAAGGGGACCACTCCAGGGTGGCGATAAGCGATGAATACGCCGCCGGCCTGCATGCCTTCGCGGAGAGGGTGAGGAGAGAGGGCAAAAGATACCCCATCCTCAAGGGCCAGGTCACCGGGCCCGTAAGCTTCGGGCTCACCGTATTGGATGAGAACAACCGCCCCATTCTCTACCACGACGACCTGGCCGAGGCCATGATCAGGCTGCTCAACCTAAAGGCGCGATGGATGGAGGCTTTCCTCAGGGAGACCGGCGCCGCCGAGGAGGTGCTCATCTTCTTCGACGAGCCCTACCTGGTGTCGGTGGGGTCGGCCCTGGTGAGCGTGAGCCCGCAGAGGGTGGTGGAGGCTCTGCGCCTGTGCGCCGAGGGCCTCACCTGCCTCACGGGAGCGCATTGCTGCGGCAACACCGACTGGAGCCTTCTCTTTCGCTCCGGGCTGGGGGTGGTCAATTTCGACGCCTACGGGTACATGGAGAGCATGGCCCTGTACCCGGCGGAGCTGGCCGCTTTCCTGGAGGAGGGAGGGGTGCTGGCCTGGGGCTTGGCGGTCAACGACGGCCGCATCGACGGCGAGACGGTGGACAGCCTGGCCCGTCGCTTCGAGGAGGGGGTGGAGTTGCTGGCCTCCCGAGGCGTGCCCAGGGAGCTGCTCATGCGGCGGGCGATGATCACGCCCTCCTGCGGGCTGGAGGGGGTTTCCCCCTCGCAGGCGGAGCGGGCATACGAGCTTGCCTCGTGTGTGGCGGACAGGTTGCGCGGAGTTTGACCAAAGGCTGCTGGGAGAGGGTATTGCGAAGGGAAGGAAAAGAGGGGCCGCGGGTCCGTGAACGGCATTACGACGCACGCATGCCGCGCTGGCTTCACCGTCCCATCCAGGCTGATAAGGAGATGCGCGAGGTGGACGCCCTTCTGCGCAGTCTGGAACTTCACACCGTCTGCGAGAGCGCCAAGTGCCCCAACCGCATGGAATGTTTCTCGCGCCGCACCGCCACCTTCATGCTCCTGGGCGATGTGTGCACCCGCAACTGCGCCTTCTGCGGCGTGGCCAAGGGGGCGCCGGAGGCGCCGGATGCGGGAGAGCCCGAGCGGGTGGCTGAGGCGGCATCCCGTCTAGGCCTGGAGCACGTGGTGATGACCAGCGTGACCAGGGACGACCTCGAGGACGGGGGGGCCGCTCACTTCGCGGCCGCGGTGCGCACGGTGAAGAAGCTCCTGCCCGGGGCCACGGTGGAGGTGTTGACGCCGGATTTCCGCGGCGACCTCGATGCCCTGCGCGCGGTATTGGCGTCCGGCCCGGACGTCTTCAACCATAACCTGGAAACGGTCGAGGGCCTTTACGACAGGGTGAGGCCGGGAGCCGATTACCGCCGCTCCCTCCGCCTGCTCGGGGAGGCCAAGCGGGAGGCGCCGGGGGTGAGCACCAAGAGCGGGATCATGGTGGGGCTGGGTGAGTCGCGGGAGCAGCTGCGGGCTTTGTTCCGCGACCTGGCGGAAACGGGCTGTGATATGCTTACCATCGGGCAATACCTGAGGCCGTCGCGCGCCCAGTTGAAGGTGGAGAGGTTCCTGTCCCCGCAGGAGTTCGAGGAACTGGCCGAGGAAGCCGAAAGCGCGGGCTTGCCCCGGGTGGCCTCCGCGCCGTTGGCGCGCAGCTCCTACCGGGCGGGAGAGTTGTTGCATAACGCTTGTACGTAACAGGTGGAGAGATCGACGGGTCGATCGCGAGGTCAAGACGAGGAGGAGGAAAAGATGCTGATCATCGGCGAGAAGGTCAACGTGATGATGAAGAAGATCGGCGCCGCCATGAAGGAGTTCGACAAGAAGCCCATCCAGGAGATGGCGCTCCTTCAGGTCGAGGGCGGGGCCAACTGGCTGGACATCAACCTGGGGCCCGCCACCAAGCAGGGGCCGGAGCGCATGCGTTTCGTGGTGGAGGCGGTGCAGGAGGTCACGGACGTCCCGCTGGCCCTGGATACCATGAACATCGAGGCCATGAAGGCCGGCCTGGAGACGGTCAAAGACCGCGAGGTGATGATAAACTCCATTTCCTCCCAGCCCGACCGCATCGCCGCCCTCATGCCCATGGCGGTTGAGCACGACGCCTGGGTGGTGGGGCTGGTGCTCAACGATCAGGGCAACGTCCCCCGTGACGCCTCCGAGCGGGTGGAGGTGGCGTACAACCTCATCATGGCCGCCCAGGAGCACGGCATCCCCCTGGAAAAACTGCTCATAGACCCCATCGTCCTCCCCATCAGCGTCACCCAGGACCAGGTGCACGCGCTCATCGACGCCATGGACATGTTGCAGGGCGTGTTCGCGGAGTTCGACCCGGCGCCGGGGACGGTGGTAGGGCTTTCCAACGTCTCCAACGGCGTGCCCGACGAGTCCTTGTGCAGCCTCCTCAACCGCACCCTGTTGGCGGTGCTCATGGCCAAGGGACTGACCGCGGCCATCGTCGATCCCAATGACGAAGAGCTGATGGGCGTGGTGAACAAGAACGAGGAATACCAGATCGTGGAAAAGATCGTCAACGGCGAGGCCGTGGACGAGAGCGATCCCCTCACCATCAAGCTCCTCAAGACCTGGCGGGTACTCACGGAGGAGACGCTCTACGCCCATTCCTATCTCGAGCTCTAGCCGCCGAGGGGAGCCGTGCCGACGGTGGGCTGCCCTGGGGCGATGAAAAACACCTAGGAGGGGTGAGGAGACGGCGCTCTGCATGATGACGGAACGGGCGGGGCAAAGGTGCCCATCGGCAGCGGCTGATCCGTGCCAAAGCCGAGATGAGACCGGCATGCCCAAGCCCTCGCGTGCAGTGCGATCCAGCGAGCGCTGCCGCCTTGCCTTGGCATTGGAGAGCGGCGCCGGAAGCCCCGGGAAAGGCTTCCGGCCGCAAATGCAGGAGCTTTCGATCCCTGGATACGGCGAGGTGGTTAGACATGAACAACGAAGCCTGTAATTGCAAGCAGCGGTTCGCGGACGTGAACGATCTCCGTCCGCTGCAGCAGATCCTGGATCGCTACCGCGAGGAGAAAGGGGCGCTCATACCCCTGCTCCAGGACGCCCAGGAGGCCTACGGATACCTGGACGAGAAGATCATGCGCGCCCTGGCGCGCGGGGCGGGGTACCAGCTCAGTCAGGTGTACGGCGTGGCCACCTTTTATACCCAGTTCAGGTTGGAGCCCATAGGCGAGCACCTCATACGCGTCTGCCACGGCACCGCCTGCCACGTCGCGGGGGCCGAGCTCATCAGCGAGGAGATATCGAACATCCTGGGGATAAAGGACGGGCAGACCACCGAGGACATGAGATTCACCCTGGAGTCGGTGATGTGCGTGGGCGCCTGCTCCCTCTCTCCCATCATGATCGTGGACGAGGACACCCACGGAAAGCTCAAGCCCGCCAACGTGCGCAAGGTGCTCAAGCGCTACATGGCGGACGGCGAGGGCGAGGAGGCGGAGGCATGAGCGGCAACGGCAAGGCCAAGCTGGTGCTGGGATACGGGACCTGCGGCATCGCCGCCGGGGCCAACGCGGTGAAGGAGGCGCTGGAGAACGAGCTGGCGACGGGCAAGTACCAAGCCTACCTGGACATCGCCGGATGCATGGGGTTCTGCTTCCGGGAGCCCATAGTGGAGGTCTTTTTACCGCACGGCGGATCGGTGGTGTACGGCGACCTCACCCCCAAGCGCGTGCCGCAGCTGCTGGAGGCGGTGGCGAAGGGGGAGATCATCGAGGACTGGGTGGTGAGGCGATCCGACCAGCCTGCCGCGGGCGAGGGAGATTTCCTCGCCAACCAGCACCGCATCGTCCTGCGTAACTGCGGCAACATCAACCCCGAGAGCATCGAGGAGTACATCGCCGCCGGGGGATACGAGGCGGCGAAGAAGGCCGTCTCCTCCATGACCCCCGAGGAGGTCATCGACGAGGTCTCCAAGTCGGGCATCCGGGGACGCGGCGGCGCCGGTTTCCCCACCGGCACCAAGTGGGGCTTCGCGCGCAAGGCCAAGGGCGATCAGAAGTACCTGGTGTGCAACGCGGACGAGGGCGATCCCGGCGCTTTCATGGACCGCAGCGTGCTGGAGGGCGACCCCCACGCGGTGATCGAGGGCATGATCATCGCCGGCTACGCCATCGGAGCCACCCAGGCGTACATCTATTGCCGCGCGGAATACCCTCTGGCGCTCAAGCGCCTGGACATCGCCATCGCCGCCTGTCGGGAGCGCGGCTTCCTGGGGAAGGGTATCTTCGGCAGCGACTGGGATTTCGATATCAAGATCAAGAAGGGGGCGGGCGCCTTCGTTTGCGGAGAGGAGACGGCGCTCATCGCCTCCATCGAGGGCAAGCGGGGCATGCCGCGACCGCGGCCGCCCTTCCCCGCCAACGAGGGGCTGTGGGGAAAGCCCACCAACATCAACAACGTGGAGACCCTGGCGGCTATCCCCTGGATCATCGCCAACGGGGGAGAAAAGTACGCCGAGATCGGCACCGAGAAGAGCAAGGGCACCAAGGTCTTCTGTCTTGCCGGCAAGGTGCGCCGCAGCGGCCTGGCGGAGGTGCCCATGGGATACACCCTGCGCCAGGTGATCTTCGACGTCGGCGGCGGGGTGCGCGAGGGCAAGGAGTTCAAGGCGGTGCAGATGGGAGGACCCTCCGGGGGTTGCCTGCCCGCCGATCTCCTGGACACCCTGGTGGACTACGAGGCCATCACCGCCACCGGGGCCATCATGGGCTCCGGGGGCATGATCGTCGCGGACACCACCACCTGCATGGTGGACCTGGCGCGTTATTTCCTCTCCTTCACCCAGGAGGAGAGCTGCGGCAAGTGCGTGCCCTGCCGCATCGGCACCAAGCGCATGCTGGAGATCCTCACCCGTATCTGCGAGGGCAAAGGGGAGCCGGAGGATATCGAGAGGCTGGAGACCCTGGCGGGGGACATCAAGGCGGCGAGCCTGTGCGCCCTGGGCGGCACGGCCCCCAACCCCGTTCTCACCACCCTGAAATACTTCCGCAACGAATACGAGGATCACATCCTGCGCGGCAAATGCACGGCGGGGGTATGCCCGGCGCTGATAACGGTGTTCATCGACCAGGAGATCTGCACCGGCTGCGGCGCCTGCGCCAAGGTGTGCCCGGTGGAGGCCATCTCGGGGGAGAAAAAGCAGCCCCATACCATCGACGCGGAGAAGTGCATCCGCTGCAAGCTCTGCGTGAGCCGCTGCCCGGAAGAGGCCATATACACGGAATGAGGAGGTCGGCATGGAGCAGATACGATTGACCATAGACGGCAAGGAGGTCGTGACCACCTCGGACCGTACCATCCTGGAGGCGGCCAGGGAGGCCGGTGTGCGCGTCCCCAGCCTCTGCTACGAGGAGCGCATGGACCCTTACGGGGCCTGCCGTATCTGCCTGGTGGAGGTGGAGGGGGCGAGGGGCCTCCTGCCGGCGTGTTACACCAAGGTAACCGACGGCATGGTGGTGCGCACCGTCACCGAGGACCTCTTACGCATACGCCGCACCATCCTCGAGCTCATCCTCTCCGACCATCCCAAGGACTGCATGACCTGCGAGAGCGCCGGGGATTGCGAGCTCCAGGACCTCGCCTACGAGTACGGCGTGAAGGACACCCCGTACAAGGGAGAGGAACACCACTACGATACGCTGGCGGACAACCCCCTCATCGAGCGCGACTACGACAAGTGCATCCTCTGCGGGCGCTGCATCCGCATCTGCCGCGAGGTGCAGGGGGTGGGCGTTTACGATTTCGTCAACCGCGGTTTCGAGGCCGTCCCGGGCATTCCCTATAACAAGCCCATGACCGAGTCGCCCTGCGAGTTCTGCGGGCAGTGCGTGTCCACCTGTCCCACCGGGGCCATCGTCTCCATCCCCTCCAAAGGAAAGGGACGCTCCTGGCAGGTGGAGAAGGTGAGGACCACCTGTCCATATTGCGGCTGCGGCTGCCAGCTGGACCTGCACGTACGGGAGGGCAGGATAATCGAGGTCTCCTCTGCGGTGATGACGGGGCCTGGAGAGGGCAACTTGTGCGTGAAGGGACGCTACGGCTACGAGTTCGTCCACCATCCCGACCGCCTCTCGCAGCCGCTGGTGAGAAAGGGCGGGGAGCTCGTCCCCGCCACCTGGGAGGAGGCGCTGGGGGCGGTGGCCAACCGCATCCGCAAGGCCATGGACGACAAGGGTCCGGATTCCGTGGCCTTCCTCGCCTCCGCGCGCTGCACCAACGAGGAGAACTACCTGCTGCAGAAGCTGGCCCGGGCGGTGGTGGGCACCAACAACGTGGACCATTGCGCGCGCCTCTGCCACGCCTCCACCGTGGCGGGGCTGGCCATGAGCTTCGGCAGCGGGGCCATGACCAACTCCATCGAAGACCTGGAAAAGGCGGACTGCATACTGGTGACCGGCTCCAACACCACCGAGGGTCATCCCATCATCGGCCTGCGCATAAAGCGCGCGGTGATGAAGAACGGTTGCCGCCTCATCGTGGCCGAGCCGCGCCACATCCGCCTCTGTTATTACGCGCAGCAGTGGATAAGGCAGAGGCCGGGCACCGACGTCGCCCTCTTCAACGCCATGATGAACGTCATCCTCTCCGAGGGGCTGGCGGATGAGGACTTCATACGCGAGCGCACCGAGGGATTCGAGGAGTTCCGGAAGACGGTGGAGCAGTACACGCCCGAGAGGGCGGCGGAGATCTGCGGCGTGGACGCGGAGGAGATACGGCGCGCCGCCCGCACCTACGCCACGGCGGAAAGGGCGGCCATCGTTTTCGCCATGGGCATCACCCAGCACACCACGGGGGTGGACAACGTGCTGACCCTCGCCAACCTGGCCATGCTCACCGGCAACCTGGGCAAGGAGGGCGCGGGGGTCAACCCCCTGCGCGGGCAGAACAACGTGCAGGGCGCCTGCGACATGGGCGCGCTTCCCAACGTCTTCCCCGGCTATCAAGCCGTATCCGATGCCGGCGTGAGGGAGAAGTTCGAGCGGGCGTGGGGAGCGGACTACCTTTCCGGCAACCCCGGCCTCACGGTCACGGAGATCATGGATGCGGCCTTCAAGGGTGACGTGGACGTGCTCTATATCATGGGCGAGAACCCCATGATCTCCGACCCCGATATCTCGCATCTCAAGGAAGCGCTGGAGAAGGTGGACTTCCTGGTGGTGCAGGACATCTTCCTCACCGAGACCGCCGCCTTCGCCGACGTGGTGCTGCCCTCGGCCTCCTTCGCCGAGAAGGAGGGAACCTTCACCAATACCGACCGCCGCGTGCAGAGGGTGCGCAAGGCGGTGGAGCCGCCGGGGGAGGCACGTGAGGACTCCTGGATCATCGCCCAGGTGGCATCGCGGCTGGGGTCGGACATGGGAGAGGTCTCTCCGGCAAAGGTCATGGAGGAGATCGCCTCCCTCACCCCCTCCTACGGCGGCATCTCCTATGCCAGGTTGGAGAGGGAGGGCGAGCTCAGGTGGCCGTGCCCGGACGCGGAGCATCCGGGAACCCCCATCCTGCATGTGGGAAAATTCACCAGGGGAAAGGGGCTCTTCAAACCGGTGGAGTACAGGCCGCCCGCGGAGGAGCCCGATGACGAGTACCCACTGGTGCTCACCACCGGCAGGCTGCTCACCCACTATCACACCGGCACCATGACCAGGAGGGTGGAGGCCCTCAACCAGCTGGTGCCCAGCAACCGGGTGTGGATCAGCCCCGCCGACGCGGAGAGGTACGGGGTCGCGGACGGCGAAGAGGTGGGCCTGCAGTCGCGGCGCGGGGCCATCCGGCTGGAGGCTAAGGTGACCAGGAAGGTGGCGGAGGGAGTGGTCTTCGTGCCCTTCCACTTCGGTGAGTCTCCCGCCAACGCCCTCACCAATCCCGCCCTGGACCCGGTGGCGAAGATCCCGGAGCTCAAGGTGGCGGCGGTGAGGCTGGTGACCGGGGAGGCCATGCAGGGTCTGCGATACGTCACCGCGGGAGAGGCTCCGGTGGCGGCCAGATGACGCAGTAATCCCTCTTTTGTGCTGACCCGCGGGTCGCGGGATGGTAGAATAGTCTGGGACTGGGGCACGAGGAGAGCGATAGAAGGTCGAACCGTCAGGGTCTGGTTCCATGAAGGGGCCGCGAGGATCGTAGAAACGGGAGAGATGCCACATGAATCTATACCATAATCTCGTGAGGACCACGGAGAAGAACCCCGATGCCACGGCCCTATATTTCGGGCACGAGACCATCTCCTACGGTGAGCTGCTGGCACGCACCAACCGCCTGGCCAACGCCCTGCGCGAGCTGGGGGTGGACGGCGAATCCAAGGTGGCCGTGTTATTGCGCAACGTGCCCGAGTTCGTGATCTCCTATTACGCCGTCCTGGCTCTGGGAGCGGTGGTGGTGCCCCTGTGCTACATGTGCCTGGCGGAAGAGGTGGAGAAGATCGTGTGCGACTCCATGGTGGAGACGCTCATCACCAACTTCGAGTTCGACGACCTGGTCAAGGACCTGCAGGCTTCCATGTGTTCCCAGATCAGGCGCATCATCGTCAAGGACGCCCCGGAGCTCGAGGGCGTGATCCAGTTCGAGAAACTGGTGGAGGGCAAGGACGCCGACTTCACCGCCGTCGATCGCTCCGATGACGAGATGGCCGCGCTGCTCTATGCCCCCACTTCGTCGAAGGTGGTGAGGGGATGCATGCTCACTCACGGCAATCTGGGGTGGAACGCGCGCGTCATCGCCGAGAAGTGCGGCACGGACGGGAGCGACGTGGTCATGGGGGTGCTGCCCTTTTTCGCCGCCTACGGCCAGAGCTGCGTGATGAACGCCTCCATATACGCCGGCGCCAGCATAGTGCTGCACGAGTCGTTCATCCCCGGCGAGGTGCTCAAGTCGTTGCAGCACGAGCAGGTGACGGTTTTCTTCGGCGTCCCCACCATGTACGTGTATATCCTCAACCACCCCCTCATCTACCAGTACGACCTGGGATCGGTGAGGCTGTGGTTCTGTGGCGGCGCTCCCTTCCCGCGCGAGGTCATGGACCGCTGGAACAACGAGCTGGGGTCAAGGATCTACGAGGGGTACGGCCTGACCGAGGCCGCGCCCCTGGTGACCATGCAGCCCCTGGAAGGGCCCTACAAGGTGGGTTCCGTGGGCAAGGCGCCGGAGGACCTGGAGCTCAGGGTGGTGGACGAGGAGGGCAACGAGCTGCAGCGCGGCGAGGTGGGCGAGCTTATCGTGCGAGGGCCCAACATCATGAAGGGCTACTACAACAAGCCGGAGGACACCGACGAAGTCCTCAAGGACGGATGGCTCTACACCGGGGACATGGTGTACATGGACGAGGACGACTACGTGTTCATCGTGGGCAGAAAAAAGGACCTCATCATCCGCGGCGGGTTCAACATCTACCCGCGCGAGATCGAGGAGGTGCTGGTAAGCCATCCCCTTATCTCCGAGGCGGCGGTGGTCGGGGTGCCCAACAAGTATCTCGGGGAGGAGGTAAAGGCCTACGTGAAGCAGAAACCAGGCTCCAACCTAACCGAGGAGCAGGTGTTGGAATACTGCGAGGAGCGCCTTCCTTACTACAAGACCCCCAAGTTCGTGGTCTTCGTGCGCTCCTTCAAGAAGGACCCCTCCGGGCAGATACTGAAAGAGCTCATCGAGGAAGAATAAAGGATCTTTACTCCCGTATATATCGGCGCGGGATGGCGCGTGGCCCAGGTGCGTACCCGCGCCTTTGCCGTCCAGGAGCTTCCTCGTGAGCATGGGCGGTGTTTTCGACCGCGATGGGTAGGTCATGCCCTGAGAATAGCGCGCCTTCAGCAACTCCTTATTGCCCCATATGTCCCAAGGCTTTTTTCGTCCCCGGACGGTGTCGCATTCGCGCGACATGAAGGGCCGATGCCTAAAAACACAGATGGTTCCATCGCTTGCCGGGCGGAGGCGAGGCGAGCAGGAGAAAGGCGCGGCATCTCGCCCTTCCCATCCGCCTCGGCCCGACTCAAGGCCGGGCTAAGGAGAGGACAGGCGGTTCCATCGCTTGCCGGGCGGAGGCGAGGCGAGCAGGAGAAAGGCGCGGCATCTCGCCCTTCCCATCCGCCTCGGCCCGACTCGAGGCCGGCGCGTGGAAGCGATGGTTCCGACCGGCAACGGGATAGCCTTTGATTTACAGCTTTTTTGGGCTTGTGATAAAATGACGCAAATTCTCAGGCTGTCTTTTATGGTCTAAAGGATGCATACGTAGTCGCCGATGGGGGATTGGACCTTGACCGGAGATAGCGCCGTTCGCAAAAAGATCTTGCTGACCTGCATCCTCTTCCTTTTCTGGGTGATCTTTACCGCTACCTTGGCCCTTTACGACCTGGTGCTGGGAGCGGTTTCCTCCGCCTTGGTGGCCGTATTGACGGTGGCCCTTCTGGGCCGGGCCCTTGACCCGCGCATAACCCCCATGGTGCTGTTGCGCCTGCCGGTGTTCATGGTCCGCCTGATATGGGAGATCGTCAAGGCCAACTACGACGTGGCCAAGATAATCCTCAATCCCCGGCTTCCCATCGATCCTCGCATAGTGGAATACCGCACCTACCTGCCCGACGACCTGCCGCGCACCGTCTTCTCGGATTCCATCACCCTTACCCCGGGCACGGTGACGGTGGAGCTGACGGGCGATATGCTCAACGTGCACTGCCTGTGCCCCTACCACCAGGAGGGCCTTGCGGGTTTGGAGAGGCTGGTGGCATGGCTTTTCGGGGTGAAGAAGGAGGGCCCGGCGAGGGGCGCGCAGGAGACGGCTTTTGCGGCGGAAGGGGGCGCCGGAAGCCTGACCGCGGGGAGGCCGGAGCGGGGAGGCGAGGTATGATGGACGATTTCCTCACCGTCATCGCCCTCATCATCAGCCTGAACGCCGTCATCTGCCTCTACCGCGCGGCGGTGGGGCCCACCACCCAGGACCGCGTGCTGGGGGTGAACATCGTAGGCACCAAGGCGCTGGTGGTGGTGGTGCTGGTGACCTTTATCCAGACGGAGAGCTTTTTCCTGGACGTGGCCCTGGTCTATGCCCTCCTGCTCTTCGTGGTCACCGTGGCCGTTTCGCGCTACCTGGAGGCCGAGGGATGGAAGGAGGTAGCCTAGCGGTGGCCAAGGACATAGTAGCGGGCGCTCTTTGCTGCGTGGGCACCTTTTTCTTCCTCCTGGGGACCACGGGCCTGCTGCGCATGCCGGACGTCTTCACGCGCCTGCATCCCTCGACCAAATGCGACACCCTGGGGGCGTGTTCCATAATCATCGGCATGGCGGTGCACAGCGGCTGGTCCTGGGAGTTGCCCAAGCTCGTAATCATCGCTTGTTTCCTGCTCCTCTCCAGCGCTACCTGCGGCCATGCCATCGGCCGCTCCGCTCTGAGGAGGGATATCCCATATTGGAGGAAGAAAACCGGAGAGGTGGAAGGTGGGGACGGCTCTTAACCTGGTTTTCATAACCCTGCTGGTGGCCACGGCCATCCTCGCCGTGTTCGCCCGCGACCTGCTGGCGGCGGTGATCATCTTCTCGGTTTACAGTCTGATCATGGCGCTGATGTGGCAGCGGCTGCAGGCCCCGGACCTCGCCCTCACCGAGGCGGCGGTGGGAGCGGGGGTCACCACGGTGCTATTCGTGGTCACCATCTTCAAGACCCGCCGTCGGGAAGAGGAGGAGGGGGAATGAAAAACCTCCTTGCCCTGCTGTTCATCGCCGCCTTGGCGGCCCTTCTCCTCTATGTGGTGGCCAACATGCCGCCCATGGGGGACCCGGAGAACCCCACCGCCACCCATGTCATCCCCCGCTATCTCGAGGGAGCGGAGGAGGAGACCCATACCGTGAACGTCATCACCGGCATCATCCTCAATTACCGCGGCTATGACACCATGGGCGAGGTCACGGTGATCTTCACCGCCCTGGCCGCGGCGCTGGCGGTGCTGGGGAGGGAGAGGCGTGGGCGTATCTACGCCTACGTGGACCGCTCCGGCGTCCCCTCCTCGGTGATCGTGCGCACCATGGTCCGCTTCCTGGTGCCCCTCATCGTCCTCTTCTCCGTCTATACCATCCTGCATGGCGAGATCTCGCCCGGGGGAGGGTTCCAGGGCGGGGCCATCATCGGCGGGAGCATGATCGTTTTCACCACCATCTTCGGGCTTTACGAATCCTCACGCCGCATTCCCCAGAAGGTGCGCTTTCCGCTCGAGGGGGCGGCGGTGATGGTATTTTTCCTGGTGGGGGTGCTGGGCATGGTGGGAGGGGGCGATTTTCTCACCTACGCCTGGCCGAAGGCGGCGGCGGCGCTGCACCCGGCGCTGGTCACCTGGCTGACGGTGCTGGTGGAGATAGGGATCGGCCTGGGTGGGGCCATGGTGCTCACCTCCATCCTCTTCTGCATGATCCGTGAGGAGGAAGAGATTGCGGTTGTTGCATAACTATCATTACGTCGCGGCGGTGCTGCTCTTCTGTATCGGCCTCTACACGGTGATCGCGCGCCGCAACATCATCAAGAAGCTCATCGGGCTCAACATCATGGAGACCTCGGTCTTCTTTTTCTACATCTCTTTGGGGTACCTTGACGGCGGCATCGCTCCCATAAGGGTGGGGGGAGCGGAGCCGGCGCGCATGGTCAACCCCATCCCCCAGGCCCTCATCCTCACCGGCATCGTGGTGGCGGTGAGCGTGACCGCCCTGGCGCTCTCCCT
>JACVJD010000043.1 GCA_015711825.1 Candidatus Solincola daggyaiensis | reverse complement strand
GGCGTGACCCCTATGTCTGTACATATCGATTCCCCGCAGCTGTTTTCGCGTACCTGGCCCCTGTGAGTTGCCTCAGACAACAAATGAGGCGTGACCCCTATGTCTGAAGGTGACCCCCATGTCCGGACACAAAATGAGGCGTGACCCCTATGTCTGGAGGGAGAAGGGGTCGGGGAGGCGCAGTTCCTCAAGGGGGATGCCCTTGAGCTCGGCTACCTTTGCGGCTATAAGCGCCAGGCGCTCGGGGGAGTTGGGCTTGCCGCGGTAGGGATGGGGGGAGAGGAAGGGGCAGTCGGTCTCCACCAGCAGTCCCTGCAGCGGCAGCCCGCGCACCACCTCCTGCAGGCGGCGCGCGTTCTGAAAGGTGACCGGTCCCGCCACCGAGACGTAGCCGCCCAGGTCCAGGACGGCCCGGGCCATGTCCAGGTCGCCCGAGAAGCAGTGCATGACCAGTCTGCCGCCGAAGGGGGCGTATTCCTCCAGGATGCGCATGGTGTCCTGGTGGGCCTCGCGGTCGTGGACCACCACGGGCAGGGAGAGTTCCGCCGCCAGATCCAGCAGGGAGCGGAAGGCGCGCTCCTGGTCACCGCGGGGCGAGAGGTTGCGGTAGAAGTCGAGGCCGGTCTCCCCGATGCCCACCACGCGCGGGTCGCCGGCAAGACGCCGCAGCTCGCGTAGGGTGCCCGCGTCCAGGTCGGAGGCGTCGTGGGGGTGCACGCCCACCACCGCCCATACCGCGGGGAAAGCGTGAGCGAGCTCCAGGGCGCGGCGGCTGGAGGAAAGGCTGATACCCACGGTGACCACGGCGACGACGCCCGCCTTCTGCGCCCTCTCCAGGGCCGCCCCCACCTCCTCCTCCAGGAGGTCCAGGTGGGCATGGGTGTCGATGAAGGGCATTTCCTCGCTCGTCCTTTCATGCTCCAGCCGCACGCGCGACGTGGATCATCGCCAGGTATTATCATGCCGCCCATATGGCGCGGCGCACAACGCCCCCATTATCGCCTTCCCGCGGCACGGCGTCGATGAGCGAGAGTGACGGTAAGGCTCGCGCCTCGTCTCCTAGCGGCCTCTTTCCATGCGAGGGAAGAGGGGCTCGCCCTTGCGCACCGTCTGCCCGGGGGGGAAGAGGCCCCAGGCGCCCGCGGCGGGAAGGTGGTGCAGGTAGATGGAATCCGAGAACCCCAGGCGGCTCCAGATGCCCTCCCCCGTCCAGGGCATGAAGGGCAGGACGAGGAGGGCGGTGAGGCGCACCGCCTCCACCTGGTTGTAGAGAACGCTGTCCAGGCGCCCCTCCAGGGCGGGATCCTTGGCCAGGTCCCACGCGGCGGTCTCGTCCACGTAACGGTTGACGCTTCCCAGGTAATTCCAGATCGCCTGCAGCGCTTCATTGAAGGCCAGGGCGCCCATGGCCGCGTCCACCTCCACGAAGACGCGGGCCGCGGCCTCCCTCAGGGCGGAATCGGCGTCGTCGTTCTCCCCGCTCGCTTCCGGCACCATCCCTCCGCGGTAACGCTCCACCATGGCCAGCACGCGGCTGACCATGTTGCCGAGGGCGTTGGCCAGGTCGGCGTTGTAGCGGCCGGTCATGTTCTCGCGCGAGAAGTTGCCGTCGTAGCCGAAGGAGAACTCGCGCAGGAAATAATAGCGGTAGGCGTCCACGCCGTACTCGTCGATGAGCTCGTGGGGGCTTATGACGTTCCCCCTCGACTTGGACATCTTCTCCCCCTCCACCGTGAGCCAGCCGTGGGCGAAGACCTGGCGGGGAAGAGGGAGATCCGCGGCCATGAGCATGGCGGGCCAGATGATGGCGTGGAAGCGCAGGATCTCCTTGCCGATGAGGTGGACGTCCGCGGGCCAGATGGCGGCGAAGCGATCGTCGTCTATGCCGTAATCGATGGCGCTGATGTAGTTGAGCAGGGCGTCGAACCACACGTACATGACCTGGCTTTCGTCGAAGGGAAGGGGTATGCCCCAGGTGATGGTCTTGCGGCTGATGCTCTGGTCGGTGAGCCCCTGCTTGATGAAGCTCACCACCTCGTTGCGGCGCATCTCCGGCTGCACGAACCCGGGATGGGCCTCGATGTGGTCGAGGAGGCGGTCGGAGTAGGCGGAGAGGCGGAAGAAGTAGTTCTCCTCCTGCACCATCTCCACCTCGCGGCCGCACTGGGGGCATTTGCCGTCCACGAGCTGGGAGGGCAGCCAGAAGGACTCGTCGGGCACGCAGTACCAGCCTTCGTAGGTGTCGAGGTAGATGTCGCCCTTGTCGTAGAGCTTCTGGATGAAGCGGCGCGCCACCTCGGCGTGGCGGGGAGAAGTGGTGCGGATAAAGAAATCGTTGCTGATGTTCAGCCTCTCCCAGACCTCGGTGAAGTGCGTCACCATGCGGTCGGCCCATTCCTGGGGGGAGACGCCGTTGCGCTCCGCGGCGCGCGCCACGTGCTGGCCGTGCTCGTCGGTGCCGGTGAGGAAGAACACCTTCTCGCCCTTCAGACGGTGGTAGCGGGCCAGCACGTCGGCGACCACGGTGGTGTAGGCGGTGCCGATATGGGGGAGGTCGTTTACGTAATAGATGGGCGTGGTCACGTAGTATGTTTTGTACATTTTTTCCTTCCCATGTAAAATATTACAAGAAAATATTGACACTCCTTCCGCGATGCACATATAATTATATCTCTGTTGATACCCGTTATTGTCAAGGAGAACGGACGGCGCCCGGTGAGCGGGTACCGGGCGAAGGAGAGAGAAAGGGTGGGCGAGATATGAAGGCCACTGGAATCGTGAGGAAGATCGACGAGCTGGGAAGGATCGTGATCCCCATGGAGCTGCGTCGAACCCTGGAGATCAAGGAGCGCGATCCCATCGAGATATTCGTCGACGGCGAGAGGATCGTGCTGGTGAAATACCAACCCGGCTGCAGTTTCTGCGGCAACACCGAGAAGGTACGCACCTTCAAGGGCAACCGCATCTGCCAGAAGTGCATCAACGAGCTGAAGCGCAAGTAAGCAAGCAATAAACCGCATCGCAACCAGCGGGGGCCGGTACGCCGAACCGGCCCTTTCGCTTGCGCTCCATCCGCCTGATCGGCCGAAGGTCGATCCCTTCAACATCCCCATCGTAGCGGGTGCCGTGGCGGGGGTGATGACGAGCAGCGAGGCGATGACTTCAACGTTCAGGACAGGGCGTGGAAGAGGGAGATGAGCTGGTCGCGCGAGAGCTCCTCCGCGCGCGAGGACGGCGGCAGGCCGCAGGCGCGCAAGGCCTCCTCCACGCGGGAGCGGGGGCAGTAGGGTTCGCGCCCCCCACCGAGGGCGTTTACCAGCATTTTCCTTCTCTCCGAGAAGCACGCGTTGAGAAAGAGGAAGAAGGAGTCCAGCTCCGCGCCGGCCAAAGCCCCCTGCCTGCGCTCGATGCGCAGCACCGCCGATTCCACGCGCGGGGGTGGGAAGAAGACGCTGGAGGGTACCGCAAAAGCCCGCCGCGCCTCCGCCAGCAGGGCCATTTTCACCGAGACGGCTCCATAGGCGGGGTGCCCGGGGCCGGCGGTGTAGCGCTCGGCCAGCTCCCGCTGCACCATCACCACCATGCGTTCGGCCTGGGGGAGCGCGCGCAGCAGGCGCAGCAGCAGGGGGGTGGCCACGTTGTAGGGCAAGTTGGATACCAGCCGCACCCTTTCGCCGGGATGGAAAAGCGCCGCGACGTCCACCCGCATGGCGTCGCCCTCTATCAGCTCGAGGTTGGGAGGCTTTCCCAGCGCCTCCATGAGGGCCGGCACGAGGCGGCGATCGGACTCCACCGCCACCACCCGGGGGGCGCGGCGGCAGAGCTCCTCGGTGAGGGTGCCGATGCCCGGGCCGATCTCCAGCACCGTCTCTTCGCCGGAGAGATCCGCGACCTCCAGGATACGCGCGAGCACGTTTCCGTCCACCAGGAAATGCTGTCCCAGGGCACGCGTCAGGCGTATGCCGTGCCTTTCCAGGATCTCCGCGACCACGCTCGGTCTCGCCAGCCTTCCCATGCCCTTATTATGCCCCATGTGAGGAGAAGCACGCCGCTCCTCGCCCACGGACCCTGAACACCCGCTTCTTTTGTCGTATCATGGACGGCGAGGGGCTCGAAATCCCGTCTCCGGAGAAGCGGGCTCGGGGAGCGGCGCCTGGGTGCGAGAAGGCTCGAGGTCGCGCAGCCGGGTCGCCCCGGAGGCGGCGGGCAAGGCGGGCTTGAGAGCGGAGGTCCGGGATGCGCGATTCCGTACTGCTGGAGGCGCCGGCGAAGGTGAACCTCTACCTGGAGGTGGGCGCGAAGCGCAGGGACGGGTACCATGCCGTGCGCACGGTGATGCAGGCGGTCGAACTGTGCGACCTGGTGGGGGTGGAGCTGGCGGGCCGCGGGGGCGTTATCGCGCTGGAGGTGGAGGGAGAGGCTCCCCGCGGCGAGGACAACCTCTGCCACCGCGCGGCGGCCGCTTTCCTGGAGGCCACCGGGTTGCGGCGGTCGGTGAGGATAAGGCTGGTGAAGCGCATCCCGGTGGCGGCGGGCTTGGGGGGCGGGAGCTCGGACGCCGCGGCGGTGTTGCGCGGGCTTAATTTCCTGGCGGGAGAGGTCCTGGGGAGTAGGGAGCTTTTAGAGCTGGCCGCGTCCCTGGGCATGGACGTGCCTTTCTTCCTGGTGGGAGGGACCGCGATGGGGGAGGGCAGGGGGGAGAGGGTGTCGCCGCTGGCGCAGGCGCCCCCCCTCCCTCTGGTGCTCGCCAACCCGGGGACGCCGCTGTCCACCGCGGAGGTTTACCGGCGTTACGACGCGGCGGGAGGAGGTGAGCCTCCCCGGGGCGGGGCCGAGGCCATGGGCGAGGCGCTGCGAGCGGGCGACGCGAGGCGGGTGGCGTCCTTGCTTTTCAACTCCCTCCAGCCCGCGGCCTGCTCGCTGGTACCCGCGGTGGGGGCGCTGCTCGAGCATGCCCTGTGGGCGGGGGCGCGGGGGGCCCTGGTCAGCGGAAGCGGGCCCACCGTGTTCGCTCTCGTCTCTGACCAGGGAGAGGCGGAGGAGTTGGAAAAAGAGATGGGGCGACATGCCCCGTTGGTGGTGCGCACCAGCTTTCGCTCCGCCGGCGTCGGCCTGGCGTGAGCCCGCGGGTCAGTGTCGGGCAAGAAGGCCTTTCATGCGCTCTTGCACGACGGGCGCTCGCTTTGTTGACGCGTCCTATCGAAGGCACAGGACGTCCTTGAAAAGGAGACCTGAGGGGCATAATATGTTTATAAGTTTCTTGTCGGTAGAGCGTGGACTCTAGGGGGGACAAAAGCCGTGGAGATAACAAGGGTGACCGTGCGCGAGATCGATATGAACATGGTTAAAGGGATCGCCAGCATAATACTCGACGATTGCTTCGTCGTGCATGACCTGCGCGTGGTGGACGGTGACCGTGGTTACTTCGTGGCCATGCCCTCCCGCAAGCTCCCCAATGGGGATTTCAAGGATATAGCGCACCCCCTGAACTCGGAGACGAGGGAGAAGATACAGGAGGCGGTGCTGCGAGAGTTCTTCAAGATGCGCAAAGAGCAAGGCGAAGGGCCTCAGGGGGAATAGGGCCGAAAGGGAAAGTCCTACTCTGGGGCGTGGCCAAGCGGTAAGGCAGCGGCCTTTGGAGCCGCGATCGTAGGTTCGAATCCTACCGCCCCAGCCAGCAAAAGACGAGGGCATCGCGCCCTCGTCTGTTTTCGCGGCTCCCCGCCGCAAGATGAGGTTATCCGGCCGTGATGTGCGCTTGGGGATGTGGACTAGGGCTTGACGCCTCCCTTTTTTACCGACCGCCGTCTCATGACCGTCATCTTTTAGGTCGTCTTTTGGGGAGGGTTTGGAGCGGCGCCTGCCGTCCGTTACAATAATGCCGTCGGGAAAGGAAGGAGGCCTTTTTGAGACGTCTGGCCCTGGTCCTCGCCGCGGGCGAGGGAACTCGCATGAAATCAGTCATCCCCAAGGTACTGCACCGCGTGTGCGGGCGCTCCATGCTCTCCTGGGTCCTGGGCACCCTGGACGAGCTGCGGGTTTCCGGCCATATCCACGGCGTGCTGGTGGTCATCGGCAACGGCGCCGACGAGGTCAGGGCGGAGGTGGGGGGAAGGGGCGCCTGCGTGGTACAGGAGGAGCGGCGGGGCACCGGCCACGCGGTGATGGTCGCCGCCTCCGCCCTGAACGCCGAGGGCGCCGACGAAGTGCTGGTGCTCACCGCCGATTCCCCCCTCTTAACCGCGCCCACCCTACGCAGGCTCTGCGATGTACATGGCGAGGAAGCGGCAGCGATGACCGTTCTGGGCGCCGTGCTCAAGGACCCCACCGGCTACGGGAGGGTGATCCGAGACGCCTCGGGCGCGGTAACGGGAATCGTGGAGGAAAGCGAGGCCGATACATGGCAAAAGGGCATTAAGGAGGTCAACACCTCCACCTACGTCTTCCGTTGGGCCGACCTCCGCGAGGTGCTGCCGCGGCTCAGCGACGACAACGCCAAGGGGGAATACTTCCTCACCGACGCCGTGGGCCTGCTGGCGGCGGGCGGAGGCCACGTGGCCCTCTACGTGACGCCTGACGCGCATGAGGTGCTGGGGGTGAACTCGCGCGTGCATCTGGCGGAGGCCCAGCGAATAATGCGCGGGCGCATAAACCGCCGCTGGATGGAGGAAGGGGTTACTATGGAAGACCCTTCCACAGTGTACATCGACGCGGACGTGAGCATGGGGGCGGACACCGTGCTGCGCCCCTTCGTCGTCCTGGAGGGCGTGACTACGGTGGGAAGGGGTTGCCGGCTGGGCCCCAACACCCGCATCGTCGATTCCCGCCTGGGGGACGGGGTGACGGTGGAACAGGCGGTGGTGCGGGAGTGCGAACTGGAGGAGGGGGTCAGCGTGGGCCCCTTCGCCAGTCTGCGCCCCGGGAGCGTTTTTCATGCCGGATCGAAGGCGGGCACCTTCGTGGAGACCAAGAAGACGGAGGTGGGAAGGGGCAGCAAGATACCCCATCTCAGCTATATGGGCGACGCCCGTATCGGCGAGGACGTGAACGTGGGAGCGGGCAGCATCACCTGCAACTTCGACGGTAGAGAGAAGCATCCCACGGTCATCGAGGACGGCGCCTTTATCGGGTCGGACACCATGTTCATCGCCCCCGTGCGCATCGGCAGGGGGGCGGTTACGGGGGCGGGGTCGGCCATCACCGTGGATGTCCCGGACGGGGCCCTGGGGGTCGAGCGCAGCCGCCAGAGGAACATAGAGGGGTACAAGCGCAAGGCGAAGAAAGAGGAGGAGGGCCGGCCTTGAAGGAGGTAACGCGCAAGAAACTGATGATCTTCAGCGGGAGGAGTTTTCCCGAGCTGGGCAGACAGATCGCCGGCCACCTGGGCATTGGCCTGGGGAAAGTGGAACTGAAGGCCTTCAGCAACGGCGAGCTCTACGTGCGCTACGAGGAGAGCGTGCGCGGCTCCGACGCTTTCGTCATCCAGACCTGCAGCGAGCCCATAAACGACCACATCATGGAGATGCTGCTGATGATCGATGCTCTGGAGCGGGCCTCCGCCAAGCGCATATCCGCCGTCATCCCCTATTTCGGTTACTCGCGCCAGGACAAAAAGACCCTGGCCCGCGAGCCCATCAGCGCCAGGCTGTTATGCGACCTCCTGGCGGCGGCGGGAGCGAACCGCATCCTGACCATGGACCTTCACGCCGGCCAGATCCAAGGCTTTTTCTCCGGCCCCGTGGACCATCTCACCGCCGTCCCCCTCCTGGCCTCCTATATCTCGCGCCAAAACTTCCAGGACCTGGTAATCGTTTCGCCGGACGCGGGCAGGGTGAAGATGGCCAACAAGTACACCGACCACCTGGGGGTGCCCATGGCCATCCTGCACAAGCGCCGTCCGGGCCATAACCGTGCCGAGGTGCTGCACGTCATCGGCGAGGTAGAGGGCAAGACGGCGGTGCTGGTGGACGACATGATCGATACCGCCGGCACCCTGGCCGCATCCTCGGAGGCCCTGATGAACGCGGGCGCCAGGGAGGTCCATGCCTGCGCCACCCATGGCATCTTTTCCGGCCCCGCCCGTGAGAGGCTGGACGCCAGCCCGTTGAAGAAGGTGGTGGTCACCAACACCCTCCCCATACCCGAGGAGCGGCTGAGCGAGAAGGTGGAGGTGCTCTCCATCGCCTCCATATTCGCAAACACCATTGCCAGCGTGTTCAAGGACGAATCGGTTAGCGAGCTCTTCGGCGGCGACAACATGCCGTGAGAGGGGGCAAACCCCGTGTTCTCGGCGAGGCTATGGATTCGTCACGTGCCGACGGATCAGCCGTTTATCTCGCGGTAAAGCGACTCCGCCTCCTCCTCCATGGCCTCGAGTTCGGCGAACCGCGCCCGGATGCCCGCGGTCACGGAGTCCATGGCCTGGAGTATAGGCATGAGCGCCTGGGGGTCGTCCATGTAGGGTATTCCCTCCAGGGCGGAGGAGGAGAGGCTCAAGAGCTCGTTGTAAGCGCTGGTGATGAGCTCGTTCATGTCCACGAGCCGGAGGAGCTTCTCGGCATAGGGTTGGTGTTTTCTGCTCCCTTCCCCCATCAGGGCCTCGCATTTCTCCTCCACGGTGCGCAGGGCGGCGAAGGTGGCGGAGACGAGGTCGCGGGCGTCGGCGATCAAGCCCTCGCCCTTTTTCTGCATCGTCTCCCACTCTCCCTTGCGCAGCAGCTCTTCCATCTGGGAGGGGAATTCCTGTAGTCCCGCCAGCACCGCCCTGGCGCTTATGTAGCTGGAACGCGCCTCGTGCGCGTACTGGGGGGCCATGGAGCCGCATCCCGCCGCGATGAGGAAAGCGCAAAGGGCGAGGGCGAGCGCCGCGCGGGAGGAGCGGGAAGGAGAAGAACGATGAGCAAGCGCCGTCGCACACCCCGACCGCGCGGGTGAAAAGCGCCCGCTTCTCTCGCGAGCCTCCGATGCCCGGTTCGACCGCATGGGGACTGTCCTCATAAGCCATGCTCCTCGCGGAAGCGGTCGGCGGCCTCCGCGGCGCTGGAGGCCTCACGCAGCAAGGCGTTTGTCTCGGCGGTGAGGCGGTCGATCTCGCCGGTATAGAAGGAGAGCTGCTCCGCGTTCTCCGCGGAGGGGAGCAGGTCGAGCATGTCCCATACCGCGGTGAGGAGCTCGCGGTTTCGCGACAGCGCCAGGGATATGGGCTCAAGGGCGGAGAGGACCATCCGCGCGTACTCCGCGTAGGCGCCCGCGCCTTCCATCTCGGCGACCTCGCGGAGGAGAGAGGCGGCGCGGACTATGCGCGCCTCCAGCTCGTCCACGTCCACCATGGCCATCTCGGCCAGGGACTTTCCCTCCGCGATGGTGTCGTTCACGTCGGAAAAACGCGTGCCCAGGCGGTTGAAACGGGAGTCGAGGTCGAGGAGGTCGTCGAGCAGCGGTTTCGACGACTCTATAAGCGACTCCGCCTCGCGTACCCTGGAGCGCGCCCCGGCGTCGCCGCCGCATCCCGCCGCGATGAGAACCAGAGCGAGCGCCGACGCGACCGCCATGAAGAGCGGCCGCCGCCGGGGCCTAGAGAGCCGGCGGCGTGGACACGCCGCTTCTCCGACGGCCCGCCGGCACCGGGCCCCGGCCTTTGAGCGCAAGCAGCGGCTGTAACCGTGGTATCTCATCTCCGTGGTATCTTCTCCTCCCGGGCCCGTGAGTCCTCCCCGATACGGGATCACCGCGCTCATCTGCGGGATTCGGAGCCGGGGCAGGTTCGCCGCGAAGTCAGTTGAAGAGGTTCATGGCGGTATCCAGGCCGTCCATGACCACGCTCTCGGCGGCGGCGGCGGCCCGGGAGCACCATCCCAGGAACTCCTCCAGCTCCGCCCCCCGCATCTCCTCCAGGACATACTTCGCGGGGTCCATCTCCCCAGGGGGCCTGCCCACGCCGACGCGGATGCGGGGGAATGCGGTGGTTCCCAGAGCCTCGATCACCGACTGTACTCCAAGGTGGCCTCCGGAAGAGCCGCCTGACCGGATGCGGATGGCGCCCGGCTTGAGGTCGATGTCGTCGTGGATGACCAGGATGTTCCGAGGCTCCACCCCCAGTTTGCGGCGCAAGCGCTTGGCGGCCTTGCCGCTGAGGTTCATATAGGTGAGGGGGCGGGCCAGGTATACGTCTTCGGTATAGAAGGTGGCTTCCGCAAGGTCGTAGGTCTTTCTGGCGCGCAGAGACACCCCGTGTTTGCGCGCCAGTTCCTCCACCGCCCAGAAGCCCGCGTTATGCCTGGTTCTGCGGTAGTTTTCCCCCGGGTTGCCCAGGCCCAAGATCAGGTACATGCCCCCTCCCGCATGAAGAAGGGGGCGGATAGCCCGCCCCCGTCACCGTTAGAGACATCGTTTCCCGGCCGCGGCCGGTTATTCCCGTTCTTCCTCGTCGGAGCCGCTCTCCGCGACCGCTTCCTCTCCGCTCTCGGCGGGGGGCGTTTCCTCCCGGGCAGCTTCTTCTCCGCTCTCGGCGGTGAGCGCTTCCTCCGCCGGGACCTCGAAGAGCTCCTCCACCATGCGCACCGCCTCGCGCACGCGCTTGGGGGTCACCGCCGCCACGATCTCCTCGGGAGAGTTCACGTATTCCACGCCCGGAAGACGCGGCAATTCGTTCACGCGCAGGTTCTGCTTGAGGTTGAGGCGTGAAACGTCGACGACGATCTCCTCCGGAAGATCCTTAGGGAGGCATTCCACCGTGACCTCGTAGAGGTAATGTTGCAGGATTCCTCCGGCCTTCACCCCCACCGGCTCGCCCTCGAAGCGTAGGGACACCACGGCGTGCAGTTTCTCGTCGCTGCGGATGCGCTGGAAATCCACGTGCAGGATGTGGTCCTTGATGGGATGGCGCTGGATCTCCTTTACCACCACGGTGTGCTCGCCTTTCACGGCGCCCTCCACTCCCATGGTCAACAGGCCGTGCAGGCCTCTCTCGCGGCGCATGAGGGCCTTAAACGACCTCTCGTCTATGGAAACGGGGATGGGTTCGAAGGCGTGGCCGTAGATCACCGCCGGTATGCGTCCTTGTCGCCTCATCTTCTTGACCGCTTCCTTGCCCTTCTCCTCGCGCGGGATTGCCATAAGATCGACTTCCATATCCAGACACCTCTTGCTCTATTTTCGCCCGCCCTCGGTCGGGCCCAACCAGACAACTAATTATAGGGAAAGGCCCTCCCGGAGGCAATAAGGCGAATTGACTCGGCGGCTGTCAACAAAAAGTAGGCACCCTCATCGCGGTGAAAGCGATCACGCCGATACCTCCAGGCCCACGCGATGCCTGAGCACGTCCTTTACCCATGGTTGCCGGAGGCCTCAAGGCTTCATGATGGAAAGCGGCGGGCGCCGCCGCGGGCTCCTGTAGAATAAAGAGAAGGCCTGGGTGCTTTGCTCCGAGGCCGCGAAGCGCTGCCCGAAAAACGGCGCTTGGGGATCTACGGCCTGGTAAAGGCGTCCCGGCGGAAGCGGGGGCGACGGCCCCGGGCGAGTGGGCGCGGGCGCGACATGGAGGTTTTGGGAAACCTCGCGGGCAACCAGAGTGGCGCCGCGCCGCGCTTCGGGACCGCGGGCGGCCGCCGGATCGTCAGCGGTCATCTCGAAGCGGGGCCATGGGCCCGGCAAGGTTTGAAAGGTGAGCCTCGCAACCCTTGCGCGGGCGCCCGTGACTCCGTCGAGACGGAAGGAGATGTGGGGTGAGGGATGAGGGAGGCTCTTAAGCCGGATAAGCGGAGCCGCGCGCTCTGCGGCGGCCAAGGCGAGGTGAGGTAAGGAGTGGAGCTCTTAGGATGGATAAGCTCCCGGATCGCGGCCGAACTGGAGGGCCTGCGGGAGGCCTTGCAGCGCGGAACCGGACACCTGGCGGTGAGGGCGGAGGAGGAAACGCACCCCTTTCTGGCCGCCGCCCTGCGCGAGGGCGTGAGGGGATCCCTGTTGGTGGTGGTGCCGGGAAGGAACGAGGCGGAGGAGATGACCGCCGCCCTGTCGCGCCTTTTACAAGGCGGGGCGGTTATGCCGCTCCCATACCGCGAGCTGGCCATCGCCGGGGAAAGGGGAGAGGACCCGGAGGCGGTGGCCCTGAGATCGCGCGCCCTGTGGGCTTTGCGGAGCGGCGGGCGGGTAACGGTGGTCTGCGAGTCTCGCGCCTTGGCGCAGGCCTTTCCCGTCGCCCCGGAGGCGTTGGAGCCGCTGCGCATGCGGGTGGACGCCGAAGCGGACATGGTGGAGGCGGCGCGGCGACTGGTGGAGATGGGTTACACGAGAGAGTACCTCGTGGAGGGGGCGGGCCAGTTCGCGGTGCGCGGGGGTATCCTGGACTTCTACGATCCCGGCCTGCCCCAGCCGGTGAGGGCGGAGTTCTTCGCAGACCGCGTGGAGAGGCTGCGGTTTTTCGATCCCGTTGACCAGCGCTCGCGCGACGCGCTGGAGGAGGTCGAGATCTATCCCGTGGCCTTGGCGGGGGGGGGAGGCGGAGAGGCGACGCCGCTGGAGTTGCTGGGGGAAGGCGGGGCGGTGGCGGTCTCGCAGCCGCTGGCGGTGCGGGATAAGCTGGGCGCGGCGAAGGGCGGCCTTTCCCTCCTCGCGGAGGCGGAGAAAAGGCGGTTTCTGCTCGCGGAATTCGATCCCTTCGCGGCTCATCCCTCGGCGGCCGTGGCCGCCCGCGGGGTCGCCGAGTACCGGGGAAGGGTGGCGGAATTCATCTCCGACCTCGAGGAGGCGCTGACCTCGGATTGGGCGGCGGTCCTTTTCACCGCGGCGGGAAGACTGGAGCGCATGCGGGAGTTGCTGACGGAGGAGGGCTTCCCGGTAATCATGGAAGGAGTTCCCAGGCCGAGAACGGTCAGCATCTCCGCTCAGGAATGGCCGCGCGGCTTCAGGCTGGAGCGCGCCCGCCTGGCGGTGTACACCGAGGCGGATCTCTTCGGGGGATTGCGGGTTCGCCCCGCCGCGACGGCGGCGGGAGGAGGCCGTCCCGTGGAGGGGTGGTGGGACCTGGAGGAGGGGGACTACGTGGTGCACGTGAACCACGGTATCGCGGTTTACGGGGGGCTGGTGAGGCGCGAGGTGGACGGTTCGGTGCGCGAGTACCTCCTGCTGCGCTACGGGGGCGGGGACTGCCTGTACGTCCCCACCGACCGCATCGACCTCGTGCACCGCTACGTGGGGGCGGAGAAGCCCGAGGTCCACCGGCTCTCCAGCCACCACTGGAGGCGCGCCACCCGCAGGGCCCGCTCCGCGGTCAAGGAGATGGCCTTCGACCTGTTGAAGCTGTACGCGGACCGCATGGCGGGGGAAGGCCACGCCTTTTCCCCTGACGACCCCTGGCAGAGGGAGCTGGAGAGCTCTTTCCCCTACCCGGAGACCCCGGACCAGCGGAAGGCCATAGAGGAGGTGAAGAGGGACATGGAGAAGCCGGTCCCCATGGACCGCCTGGTTTACGGGGACGTGGGGTACGGCAAGACGGAGGTGGCGGTGCGCGCCGCCTTCAAGGCGGTGATGGACGGCAAGCAGGTGGCGGTGCTGGTGCCCACCACCGTGCTGGCCCAGCAGCATGAGAGGACTTTCTCGGAGCGTTTCGCTCCTTTCCCGGTGCGCCTGGAGACCCTCTCCCGCTTCCGCAGCCCGGCGGAGCAGAGGGAGATCCTGGAAAAGGTGGCCTCGGGGGAGGTGGACGTGGTCATCGGCACTCACCGCCTGCTGCAGGACGACGTGAAGTTGGCCGACCTCGGCCTGGTGATTGTCGATGAGGAGCATCGCTTCGGGGTGGCCCAGAAGGAGCGCCTCAAGGCCCTGCGGCGCAGCGTGGACGTGCTCACCCTCACCGCCACCCCCATACCGCGCACCTTGCAGATGTCCCTCTCGGGCATCCGGGACTTGAGCGTCATGGACACCCCCATCGCGGACAGGCACGCGGTGATCACCTCCGTGGGGCCGTACGACGAGGAGCTGGTACGCGAGGCCATCCGCTCCGAGCTCGCCCGCTCCGGCCAGGTCTTCTACGTGCACAACCGCGTGCGCAGCATCGAGCGCGTGGCCCGCCGCGTGCGCGAGCTGGTGCCGGAGGCGCGCGTGCTGGTGGGCCACGGGCAGATGAAGGAAAACCGCCTAGAGACGGTGATGGACGACTTCGTGTCCGGCCGAGCCGACGTGTTGGTGTGCACCACCATCGTGGAATCGGGCCTGGACATCCCCAACGTCAATACCCTGATCGTGGACGGGGCGGAGAACCTGGGGCTCTCCCAGCTATACCACCTGCGGGGAAGGATCGGGCGCGGCCGCCGCCAGGCCTACGCCTTTTTCCTCTTCCGCGAGGGGAGGGCGATGACCGAGGGCGCCCTGCACCGCCTCAAGGTGATAAGGGACTTTTCGGAGCTGGGCTCCGGCCTTAAAGTGGCCATGAAGGACCTGGAAATACGGGGGGCCGGCAACCTGCTGGGGCCGGAGCAACATGGGCACGTGGAGGCGGTGGGCTTCGAGCTTTACTGCCGCATGCTGGCGGACGCCGTGGACGAGCTGCGGGGCACGGCGCGCCCGCGTGCCTCCGAGGTGACCATCGACCTTCCCCTGCGCGCTTTCGTCGCGCCGGAGTACGTGTCGCGCGCCTCACGCAGGGTGGAGATATACCGCCGCCTGGGCGAGGCGGGCTCGCGGGAGGAGGTCGATTCCCTCGCGGGGGAGGTGCGCGACCGCTACGGGCCGCCGCCGGCGGAGGTGGAGAACCTCTTCGGGGTGGCGCGCCTGCGCCTGGCGTGCATGGCCGCGGGGATACGCGAGGTGGCGCGCGAGAGGGACAACCTGGCGCTACGGCTGGGGCCGGAGGCGGCCATGCGCCGTGAGGAGCTGGTATCGCTTGCGGTGAGCATAAGGGATGCCGTGAGAGGTGAGGGGACGGGCCTCCCGGACTCCGGGACCTGGAGGGAGGCGCGCTACCGCCACAACCTGCAGGAGCTGATCCTTTATTTCCATAAGGGCTCCTGGCCGGCGCGGGGACGGGCTTACCTGGAAGGGATAACCAGCCTGCTGGAGAGCTTCGCCGCGCGGGTCCCCGGGGCTGACTGCGGGGATTGAACGGTGCCTCCGTCCACTACGGCGCCCTCCGGGCAAAAGGCCGCCGACCCCGGCCCCTGCCGGTCCGCCTCGCGCTTGCGCGCCGACCCCGTTGCCCAGCACCGGCCTTCCGGCAGCTCCATAGCGGTCTCCTCGCTTTAGGGGTAGGGGGAAGCGTTCCTCCCGGTGCTCGGGGTAGCGCCGGTTGACGTAAACCCGCCGTTTTCTCCGCGCGCCGTGGAGACGGAGTCGATGTCGGTATCGGCAGCCGCAGGGCGAGGGCGCCGGATGCTGCTAGAATATTGGGGATCGCATAAGGCCGGAAAAAACGATACCACGGGATACGGCGGCGGCCGGTATAGGAGCGAGGGTCCGGGGGTAGTCGTACTTGGAAGGTTGAATGGCTTCCAAGGATACCATGGCGGCCGAGACGGGAGCGTGATGGGAAAAAGAAAAGCGGTGGTGCACGTCCTGGGTTTGGGGCCCGGCCCCCTGGGCCTTATCACCCTGGAGAGCATGGAGATGCTGGAGGCCGCCGGCGAGGTGCTGGTGCGCACCTCGCGCCACCCCTGCGTGGAAGAGCTGGCGGCCCGTGGAGTGCGCATGCGCTTCCTGGACCGCCATTACCGGTCGGGGCTATCCATGGATGAGGTCTATGCGGCGGTGGCGCGGGAGGTGGCGGAGACGGCGCGGGCGGGGGGGGAGGCGTACTACGCCGTGCCGGGGTTCGCCCTGGTGGCGGAGCGGACGGTGCAGCTCCTCCTCGGCGAGAGCGACCTGGAGGTGCGCGTCCACGGCGCGGTGAGTTTCCTGGAAGCGGCGCTGGCGGCCCTAGGCCTGGACGCGGTGGAGGGACTGCTGATCCTGGACGGCGACCGCCTGCTGGAGAGGGGTTACCGCGTCCTGGACCCGCGCGTCCCCACCCTCATCGCCCAGGTGGACAGCCGCCTCAAGGCCTCCGACATAAAGCTGGAACTGCTGGAGGTCTATCCGCCCTCGCATAGGTTGAAGGTGGTGGCGGCGGCGGGTTGCGAGGAGCAAGAGGTGGAGGAAACCGTCCTGGAGGATCTGGATCGGGCGGAGCGCTTCGACCACCTCACCACCATCTACCTTCCTGCCGTGGAGGAAGCGGAGATATTCGATTTCCAGCGCCTTCTGGACGTGGTGGCGCGGCTGCGCGGTCCGGAAGGATGCCCTTGGGACCGCAAGCAGACCCACGCATCCCTGGCGCGTCACATGGTGGAGGAGGCCCACGAAGCGGTGGAGGCCATCAGGCAGGGCGACATGGACCACCTGGCCGAGGAGCTGGGTGACCTGCTGTTGCAGGTGGCGCTGCACTGCCAGCTGGGGGCGGAGGAGGAAGCCTTCGATATCCGGGATACCCTGGCGCTGATCATCGCCAAGCTCCTGCGTCGCCATCCCCACGTCTTCGGAGAGTTGAGGCTGGATACCGCGGAGGAGGTCATCGCGCGCTGGGAGCGCATCAAGGCGGAGGAGCGCGGGGAGCCGTCGCTGCTGGACGGGGTGGCGGAGGGCCTGCCCGCGCTCCTCCATGCCTTCAAGCTGCAGAGCCGCGCGGCGCGGGTGGGCTTTGACTGGGGGAGGGCGGAGGAGGTGCTCCCCAAGCTGGAGGAGGAGTTGCGGGAGGTGGAGGAGGTGCTGCGCCGCGGCGAGGGAGACCTCGAGGGGGAGCTGGGGGATATGCTCTTCACCCTGGTGAACGTGTGCCGCCACTACCGCGTGGACCCCGAGGTGGCCTTGCGCAGGTCGGCGGACAAGTTCGCGCGGCGGTTCCGGGAGGTGGAGGAGCGGCTGAGGGAAGAGGGAAGGCGCGTGGAGGACGCGAGCCTCGAGGAGCTGGATTCCCTCTGGGAGGCGTCGAAGGAGGGGCCCGGAGAGGGCTGAGCGTCGGGGGTGGGGAGAAGGCGAGGCAGCGGCGGTCAGGGCGCCGGTCAACCGTGCCGACGCGAGCCCACGCGCGCCGCGATGAAACGGATTCCCCCTCCGCGGCGTCAAAAGAGGAACGGTCCCGTGACCGAGCGGGGCCGGCGGCGGCGCGAGAAAGGAGAAGGGGTCTTGAGGAAGCCGATCGCGGCTACATTAGCCGCCATGCTGGCGGTGGCGGCCTCCGTGGCGGTTATGCCCCGGGCCTCCGCCCTGCAGGAAAGCTACACCTTCGAGGGATCGGGGTGGGGGCACGGAGTGGGAATGTGCCAGTACGGGGCGAGGGGCATGGCCGCGGCCGGCTACGACCACCAGGGGATCCTTACCTATTATTACCAGGGAACGCAGGTGCGGGATTGGGGGTGCCCGTCCTCCCTTAGGGTGGGGTTGCTGGAGGGGCAGGCGGTGATCTACCTCGTGGCCGAGTCGGGATCGTTCACCTTCTATACCTCGGAGGGGGACGTCCCGGGCGGCACCATGACCCCGGGCGGAACCTGGACGGTGGCCGCGGACGAGCAGGGGAGGTTCTTCATCGTGCGCCCCGACGGCACCTGCGTGAACAATACCAGCTACGGCGGGATGTACAAGCCGCTCTACGTGCGGGGTTCCACGGACGGGGCCGTGCTGCGCCTCTCCCAGAACGGGAACCGCGGCGTAAGCCACCTCTCCGCCTACACGCCGCTGGAGCTCAACCTCTACGGCTCCTCCCATCCCTATTCCCTTCGCGCCGTCCTCATCAGCTGGTTCGAGACCTACCTCAAGGGCATAGCGGAGGTGCCGGGTAGCTGGCCCCAGGAGGCGGTCAAGGCGCAGGCGGTGGCGGCGCGATCCTATGCCGTGCGCTGCATGGGCAAGCACGCCGCATCGAATTACGACCTCTGCGACGAGACGCACTGCCAGTATTACAAGGGCTATGACCAGGAGAAGGACGCGGGGTGGGTGCGGGCGGTGGACGCCACCGCGGGACGGGTGCTCACCTACGCCGGAGAGGTGGCGCAGTGTTTCTACTCCGCCTCCTGCGGCGGGCACACCGACAACAACGAGGACGTGTGGGGAGGCTCCCCCATCCCCTACCTGCGCGGGGTGCCGTGCCCGTGGTGCGAGGACCCGAAAAACAATCCCTTCGCGCACTGGACCGTGACCTACACCAGGCAGGAGATGGAGAGCCGCCTCAACTCGCGCCAGAGCACCTACGTGGGCACGCTATATTCCATGGATCTCTCGGACCGCACCCCGAGCGGGAGGGTGCGTTACGCCTCCTTTTCCGGCAGCGCCGGAACGGTACGCATCACCGGGGAGCAGCTGCGCTCCTATTTCAGCCTGCGCTCCGCCATGGTCAACCGCGGCCAGGACCGTTTCGACCAGTATATCCTCCTGGCGAACCCCGGAGACGCCCCGGCCTCGGCGGCGGTGAGCATGCATACTCCCACGGGCGAGTTGAAGCAGGCCGCGGTGGAGGTACCGGCGCGCTCCCGGCGCACCGTGCACGTGGACGAGTACTTCTACGGCGAAGAGGTGTCGGCGACGGTGGAGAGCGATAAACCGGTGGTGGCGGAGCGCGCCATGTATTTCGACTACCAGGGCGTCTATGACGGAGGTTCTTGCGAGCATGGAGCCGCGGCCCCGGAAAAGGAATGGTACCTGGCGGAGGGCTACACCGCCGAGGGTTTCGATACCTGGATCCTGGCCTACAACCCGGGGGAGGAGAGCGCTCACCTGAAGTTCGAGCTTCTGCGCGAGGACGGACACACCGGCTTGGTGGAGATGGACGTGGGCGCCGGCGCCCGCTCCACGCTTTTGGTGGACGGGGTGGAGGGGTTCTCCTCCTGCTCCCTCTCGGCAGTGGTCACCGCCGACAGGCCGGTGGTGGTGGAGCGCGCCATGTACTTCGATAGCCGGGGCAGGCGCGGCGGACATGCCTCCCTGGGGGCGACGCGGCTCTCGGGGGAATGGCTGTTCGCGGAGGGGTACACCGGAGAATCCTTCGACACCTGGGTGCTGGTGGGGAACCCCGGCGAGGAAGCGGCGAAGGTCAGTTTTAACCTCTATGTCCCGGGAGGGGGTGGGAAGAGGGTCGAGGCCGTGGTGAAACCGCGCTCACGCTACACCCTGCACGTGGACGACCATCTGCCCGACTCCGAGGTGGCGGTGGGGGTGATGAGCGACAAGCCGGTGGTGGCGGAGCGCGCCATGTATTTCGACTATCACGGCAAGCAGGGGGGCTCCTGCGTAACGGGAGTTCCGGAAACGTCCGGCACCTGGTACCTGGCCGAGGGATATACCGGGGGGGATTTCGACCAGTATGTCCTGGTGGGAAACCCCGGAGGGGAGGCGGCGCGGGTGCGGTTCACCTTCATGACCCCGGCGGGCTTCGCCAAGGAGGCGTTTTTCGACCTTCCCCCGGGCAGCCGATTCACCCTTCACGCCGACGACTACTTCCCCTCCGACGAGGTCTCGGTGACCGTCGAGGAGGTGGGGGGGAGGGGGATAACGGTTGAGCGGGCCATGTATTTTGATTACCAGGGTCGCCGGGGAGGCCACGCGGCCATGGGGGTGACGCAGCCCTCCACCACCTGGTTTTTCGCCGAGGGCTACACCGGGAGCTGAGGTTGCTATGGACCGGCGGGGTGGCGAGGCCGGGCGGGTTGATGGGCTCGGCTCCGCGACTCGCGGGACCCGGGCTCCGTTAAGCCGGAGGCGAAAAGCGGGGCCCCTTTCCTCGCCCGGAGCTGTCGCTCGCGATGTCGCCTCCGCCTACAACCCTCCCGGCGGGGTGGCGAGGCCGGGAGGGAGCTTGCCCGTCCTCTCTCCCCCGGCCCGCCCTCGCTCCAGCCGGGCCGGCGGCTCCCGGGCATGGACCCGCAAGGGAGAATGCGGAAGAAGTTAAAAACCGAGGCCAAGGCCCGTATTTGCTTTTAACCACGGGGTCGATTAACTTCTTTAGTTATGAAAGAATACTTGAGGCGTCTCCTCGAATACCGCGAGCTGCTGTTCAACCTCACCCGCAAGGAGGTGAAGGTCAAGTATAAGAACTCCTTCCTGGGCTTCGTGTGGTCCCTGGTCACGCCGCTGATGATGCTGGTGGTCTTCTACGTCGCCTTCGGGGTCATCTTCAAGCTGCGGGCCATGAACATGCGCTACTACGCCTTTTTCCTCATGGCGGGGATCCTGCCCTGGAACTACCTCTCCATCGCCCTCATGCAGGGGGTGGGCTCGGTGGTCATGAACGGCGACCTGGTCAAGAAGGTGTATTTCCCCCGCGAGGTGCTGCCCCTTTCCTACCTGGGGTCGGCCTCCTTCCATTTCCTGCTCCAGGAGCTCATGCTCATCGTCTTCCTGCTCGTCTTCCGGGTGCCGCTAACGCCCTGGATCCTGGCCTTTCCCCTGCTGGTGATGCTGCAGATGACCTTCATAGCCGGCCTATCTTTGCTGCTCTCGGCGATCAACGTCTTCTTCCGCGACGTGCAACACTTCACGGAGATCCTGCTCACGGCGTGGTTCTGGATGACCCCGGTGGTCTACCCCGTATCCTATATCCGGGAAAACCTGCCAGCGTGGGCGGTGCGTTTGTACCTGCTCAACCCCATGGCGCATATAGTCATGTTGTGGCAGCGCATAATCTATAACTCGCCGGTCAACGGACCCTCGGCCTACGGCCTTTCCGCCGAGGGCATCCTGGGAACGGTGGCGGTTTCGGTCCTGCTGATGATGCTGGGCTACTATGCTTTCTGCCGGCTCGAGGGAAGATTCGCGGAGTTCATCTGATGAGCGCGAGGGAGATAGGGACGCGGGCGACCTCGGAGGTTCCCGCCATCAGGGTGGAAGGGGTGAGCAAGAGCTTCCGCCTCTACCATGACCTCAACTACACCCTCAAGGAGAGGATCATCAATTGGCGCAAGCGCGGCTACGACCTTTTCTGGGCGCTCAGGAACGTGGACCTCACGGTGTACAAGGGGGAGACGCTGGGGATCATCGGCCCCAACGGGTCCGGGAAGTCCACCCTTCTGCGGCTCATGACCCGCATCATGAAACCCAACCAGGGGCGCATCCAGACCTACGGCACCATCGCCGCCCTGCTGGAGCTGGGAGCGGGCTTCCATCCCGACCTCACGGGGCGGGAGAACATCTACCTAAATGCCTCCATCCTGGGGTTCAGGCGCAGGGACCTGGAGGGGCTCATCGACGGCATCATCGCCTTCTCCGAGCTGGGGCCGTTCATCGACAACCAGGTGAAGAACTACTCCTCGGGCATGTACGTGCGCCTGGGGTTCTCCATCGCCATCAACCTCAACCCCGACATCCTGCTCATCGACGAGGTGCTGGCGGTAGGAGACGAGTCCTTCCAGAGCAAGTGCCTCAACCGCATCGCGCGCATGCAGCAGGAGGGAAAGACCATCGTGCTGGTGACCCACGAGGCCAACATCGCCTCCTCCATCTGCGACCGCGTGCTGTGGCTGGAGAAGGGCGAGGAGAAGATGCTGGGCGACCCCAGGGAGGTGACGGAGCGTTACCACGAGGCCATGCGCATGCGCCCGGAGGGGAGCGAGTTCGGCACGCGGGACATCGTCATCGAGAAGGTGGAGATACTCGACCGCGAGGGAAGGGAGGCGGTGGAGTTCGAGACCGGCGAGCCCATGACCCTGCGTATTCATTACCGGGCGCGGCGGCCGGTGGAGGACCCCGTCTTCGGGTTCGGGTTTTACGACCAGATGGGGTTCATGGTTTACGGCACCAACACCAGGCTGCGCGGCATGAGCATCCCCAGGGTGGAGGGCAAGGGGAGGATGGATTTCTCCATCGCCTCCCTCTACATGCTGGACGGCAGGTACTACGTTTCCGTCGCGGCCCATACCCGCGACGGCCTGGTCAATTACCACTGGCTGGACAAGCTCTACTACTTCGACGTGCACTCGCCGGGCATGGAGGAGGGCTACCTGGCCATGGAGTGCGAGATCGACATGGCGGAGGAGCGGCCCCTATAGCCGCGCACCCCGCCATCCCGCGGGCTTCCGGCCGGCGGGGCGGGTAGGGCGGCGCGGTGGCGGAAGCGGGAGCAAAGCGCGGAAACGCCGCCTGGCGGCAACCCATGCCGGGATGCGGCAGGGATAGCGGGTGTGCCGGGCGAAAAATCCTCCAGACACCGTATGCGGGCCGGTTGCCGCCTGGGAGTGGCGGGCGGCGGGGTCCGGCGGGCCTGAGCGGAAAGGGGCATGCGGAAGGCCGCGGCGGCGCGGTCACGAGAGATGGAGCGGCATGATGAGCGAGAACGAGGACATGGACGTAGGGGCCTCGCGGGGAGCGGCTGAGAGCCTGTCCCTGCGCCTGGAGGAGATCGACGTCGAGGAGATAATGCGCGCCATCCAGGAGAGGGTGGAGAGGCGCCGCGCCGAGGGGGTGTACCGGGACCTGCCCCTGCTGGAGCTGGAGGACGAGCGCACGGGGGGAGGGGAGGCGGAGGTCACCCTCGATCCCTTGCACGAGCTCATCTTCCTCACCCAGCTCGCCAGGCAGTACGCCGAGGTGACCAGCCATTACCCCATAGGGTCGCGGAGATCGCTGGTGGGGCCGCTCATCGTGCTGGCCAAGAAGGCCATGCGCCGCTTCATGACCCCCTACATGGACGCCCTCTTCGCCAAGCAACGCGAGTTCAACGCCCAGTGCCTGCGTTCCATGGAGACCTTCCTGGAGATGATCAAGCGGGAGCGCGAGCGCTCTTACCACGGCGGCCTGGACCGTTATACCGCCTGGGTGGAGCTGGGATTCGCGGGGGATGAAGAGGAACTGCTGCGCGAGGCGGCGCGCCTCTTCCCCGCGGGGGAGACGGTGGTGCACGTCTCCAGCGGCATGGGCGGCTTCCTGGCCGCGGCCCGCGAGGAGGGACGGGAGGCGGTGGGGGTCGAGGAGGACACGCGCCTGGTGAGGCTGGCGCAGGAAAAGGACCTCAGGGTGATCGCCGCTCGCCCCATGGACTTTCTGGACTCGCGGCCCCCGGAGTCCCTGCGTGCCGTGTTCCTGCAGGAGCTGGGGGAGAGGGACGACTCCCGCGAGCTGGTGTGGATGGTGACCGCCCTCGCCGACCGCATGGAGAGGGACGGCCTGGTGGTGGTGCTCAACCACCACCCCCGCTCGGTGCTGGGGGTGGAGGAGGCCTTCCAGGACCCCACCCTGCTGCGTCTGGTGCACCCGGACACCATGCAAGGGCTCTTCCTCCACGCCGGCTTCCGCGAGGCGAAGGTGACCGCCGTGGGCGAGTACGGCAAGCAGGAGATCGAGGAGTGGGAGAAGAGGATGGGCGGGGCCTTCCCGCATGGGGAGGGCATGGCGGAGATGCTCTTCGGGCCGCGGCGCTATCTCCTGGAGGCGAGGAGGTAAGGGTTTGGGCGGAGAAAAGGTGGCCTTTGTCCCCGTGCGCTACGGTCCCCGGGTGGTGGGAGGGGCGGAGACCCTGACCCGCGCCATGGTGGAGGAGCTGGACGCCAGGGGGTGGCCGGTGGAGGTCATCACCACCTGCGCCCTGGACCCCTACAGCTGGACCAACCACTTCCCGCCCGGGGCGGAGAAGGTGCACGGCATCACGGTGCGGCGCTTCCCCACCGAGAGCCGCAAATACACGCGCAAGGTGTTCCGCACCGAGACGCGCATGCTGGAGGGGAAAAGGGTGTCGCGCCGCAGGCAGGAGTTCTGGATCCGCAGCGTGGTCACCAGCGAGGCCATGCGGCGCTGGCTGGGGGAACACCGAGAAGAGTACCGCGCCTTCGTCTTCGCGCCCTATCTCTTCGG
>JACVJD010000042.1 GCA_015711825.1 Candidatus Solincola daggyaiensis | reverse complement strand
CTAAAGGTCATGGGTTCAAATCCCTTAACGCCCACCAGAGCGATGGAAGCCGGGCTCCGCGCCCGGCTTTGTGATTTCGCGGCCTGTCGTACTTAGCAGTAACGATTCCTGGCTTCCACGACCCTCTGGTGTCTTTAAGAATATGATGCCTTTATTTGGGTGCCGCCTTCTCCTTGGCGGCCTTATACCTTGCCTGCAGCCTCTCGGACTTCTCCTTGATCAGCGCCTTCTGCTCCTCCACGGACAGGTCTTTGGTTTCCTGATAGTGCCGATCCCTTATCTGGCGGACCATCTCTACAGCTTTAACGGACATGGGTGGTGACCTCCATCGGGGAATGGATGGAGATGGGCTTATACCCCATCTCGAGGTTGACGGCATTGAATCTCCGGATCTTCTCGTACCTGACGATATGCTTGAAGTTCCAGCTCACCAGGATATCGGCGGTTGCTGCGGTCGCGATAGCGATGCGCCTTGCGTCGTCCACGAAACTCTCCGGGACTATGCCGTGGCGCAGGTATTCGTCCGCCAAAGCTATGGCTTCGTCGGTAAGGCCCGACGCCTCCTGCGCCGCCTCCCGGAACCTGAAATAGATGTCCTTTACCTCTTCCGGTGCGTCCTCGATCTCGGCATCCGTCAGCGATGAAAGGAGAAGGCCGTATCTCCCCGCCTCGAAATCCTCAAGAAGGCCGTTTGACCACTCTTGGAACTCCGGGTCGCAACAGCCCCCGATAACGGAGGTATCCACGTATACTCTGCTTTTTCTCATACATTTATTATAGGGCACGGGATTGACATAATGCTCATTTCAGGATCCGATGAATCAGCCTAGGCGGAGAAAATCCATGCGGGAAGCTGATGCATAGAGTGGTTTGGATGATTCACGGGCAGACACGGTAATTCCTAGATTGCCTCCCCCAGGACAACAAGTGGGGTAAGGTCTTCCAGGTCCCTTAACGTCCACCAGAGCAAGAGAAGCCGGGCTCCGCGCCCGGCTTCTTGGCTTGAATCGCTCTGGGATCGTGACTACAGGGAACGAGGCGTGTTGCGCTTCTTCGCATCCAGGCCCTGATCAGGAATCATGAGGGCTCAATCAGCTCCTTCCTTGTACGGCTCTATGCCCAATTCATCGAGCAGGGCATTGACTCTTTCGAAGGCATCTCTCATCAGAAGTTGCCTCTCGTCACCATCGGTAGCTAGAAGGAAATCCGCGTAGGCTGCAGGCCCAAACCCTTCTATTTCTTTGAATTTCGCCCGTATTTTCTGCAGCCCCTCCAACACCAAGCGGTTTTCTAAATGTGGCCTTATTGTTTCAGCAAGTTCGACCGGCCCGCCCGGATAGTTCCTGACCGTATAGCAGATATCGTAGGCGTCCTTTTCATCATATCTGCTCCAGATCGCCATCCCTTTCATCGCCAGGAAGGACGCTATGCCGGCCACCTTAAGGGCGATTTCATCCTTGGCGCCATTGGGCAGTTCGCCCGTTATTGTCAACTCGACATAATCGTCGAAGACGAGGTCACCTCCCCTCGCTTTTCTTGCCCTGAGGTCTTGGGCCCTTTGGTGCCTTCTGCCTCTTCCCGTCCCTCCATATTCCCCAGCGAGAAAGTCGACCTCGATCTCAGTGCCATCGCCAAGCTTGCGAAAGAACTTGTATGGCTGACCGTTATCCTGCCTGTATCCCCTCCCCTCGAGAAGCTTGATGATGGTCCGGTATGCTGTGTCTTGGATATTCTGGAAGTCTACCGCAATGTCGATATCGGTGGTACCGATGTGTTTCTCTTCCGATCTCTCGAGGGTCAGCTTGGCGACCCAACCACCGACCAACACCAGGTTATCGCGATACTCTCCCAATATGGTCATCAATTCCAACAATACCGAGAAGCAGCTTCGAACGCCGGTTTCGTCGTATTCTGCTATGTTTGCCATGCTTTCTTTATCCTCTGGTCGAGCAGAAATTGGGCCGCGTCTTTTCCTCGCTGCTTGTAACTCCACAGGTCGAGATAGAGCTGTATGTCCGATACGACATGGAGACCATCGACTTCCCGAACGCCAAAGAAGACTCCCTCATCATACGGCACCATCAGGGTGACGTTCTCTCCTGAGTCAACCTCTTTCAGCCCCAAACGCGAAGCCGCGGTTTCAAGCGGTTTCTCGATATAGATGAAGGATCTCTCTGCGCCTCTCAGGAAATGGGTCAGGAGGGCGTCTGCCGATGTGAGCGTGAGGGCATACCTTATTCCGGAATCCACGGAGAAGGATGCTATCTTCTTTTCGATTTTCCGTGGAAGTTCGAGTGCATAGTAGTTATAGATCTCGTTTTTCTTATAGCTGTAGTCCTCAGCCCAGTCCTTGAGCAATTTCTCCGGATCGATCAGGCGAATCTTCTTTTTCCTTTGGCCGGGCACTTCCTCTGCATACTCGTAATCCAGAAGGCGCTGCTTTGTGTTGAAGGCTTGCCCCAAGCTTACCTTCGCCTCCACCGCCAGGTCCTGCACATGCCACTTCCGGTTTGGATCCGCCAAAAGAACCCTGAGTACCCTGGTGGATTTCGGGGAGAACAGGCCCCTCAGCGGCCTAGAGCTGGCATATGGGTTTGGTCGTCCCTTGGTCTTTATGAACACGCTTTCGAAATTGAGAAGCGAATTCCCGGCGAGGTCAATATAGCCTAGGCCGTACTCGCGACATATCTTCATCGATGCTTCGGAAAGATATGGCGCACCGAGGACGCAATACGAATTCCGGAGCGTGCTGCAGGTATCCTTCATGTTTATGGCGGCCGAACGGACGAAACGAGGCTGGGCGTTGGCCTCTAGCCCGAACAGGAGGTCGATGATCTTCCCGGAAGCCGGCCTTACCCTTAACGCGAAATCGGGACGGAAGAACCCGGCTCCGGCCTTCACGCCTTCAAAGATCTGGTCATCGACTACCTGTATGACCTCCAAGAAACCGGTTTCATTTATAATCTCTTTGATGTTGCTCAGGATCTTATCCCTGAGCTCTGACTTCTTCATTTAATTTTCACCTATTGATATATTTTCAGCATTACGTTGAAAATATATCATATACTGAATATTGAAACAAGATAATCTCTATCCGGACTCCTCAAGGACAACAAATGGGGTAAGGCCTTCCAGGGGCCTTAACGCTCACCAAAACAATAGAAGCCGGGTACCAACCCGGCTTTCCTGCGCCGTGAGGGTATAGATTGAAACTCGGCACCCGAGAGGCAATATCAAAGTTTACTTTATTCTTGAACGGAAGAATCCAGCGATGTCATTCTTGTCGGCTTTGCCTTCAGCAACTCTCCTGACAAGATGTTCGAATTCCTCTTCCTCCGCTTCGATTTCGATACCGTTCAGCGCCAGAAACACCAGGGCCGCGACGGTCCCGGTCCTCTTGTTGCCGTCGATAAAGGGGCGGTTTCGTACGATGTGAAAGAGGTATGCGGCAGCCATCTCTACGATATCTGAATGGAAATACTTCTCCCCCATGCCCGCCTGGGGCATGGCCATGGCCGATTTCAGAAGATCGAGGCCCCTTATGCCGGAACGGCCGCCGAAGCGGCGCAACTGGTCCTGGTGTATCTCCAGCACCTCGGCGAAGGTGAGAAATACGGGTGCGGCCATCTAGTCAGCCAGGTTCTTGAGCATCCTGCCGTACCTGCGGTTGGTCTTCTCCAGGGCTGCCTCGAAAGCCTGGCGGCGCTTCCTGTCGCGTACGGGGGTGATGATCAACGCCTCTCCGTCGGTGGTTATATCCAGCGGCGTGTCGGCGTCAATATTGAGAAGTTCCAGTATCGGTCTATCTATCACCAGGGCCATGCTGTTCCCATGCCTGGTCATCCTCTTAATCATTTCCACCTCCCATATGTGTTATTACATCGTGTATACATTGTATACACTCAACGATGTCTGGGGCAACCCCCGTCTTCTCAGTCCTTGAGGCCGGGCGCCTGCTTCCTTCAGGCAGCATTCATGCCACCTCGTGTAGGACGACGAGTGGGGCAAGGTCTTCCAGGGGCCTTAACGCCCACCAGAGCGATGGAAGCCGGGGCGCGCGCCCGGATTTGTGCCGTCGCGGCTTGCTCTGCTTGGCAGCGGCAATTACCGGCTTTCACGACCCGTTGTGCATCTCTTTGATGCTACAATAAAGGGCGGTTTAGGTAGGCCTGCGGCGGGTCGCGGGAGGTCGCTGTCGGATGATCAAAAGCGGGTTCGAGCTGCGACCTGCGACCTGCTGCAAGGGCTGGGAGGTTGCCGTCCGTTGATCGTCAACCGTCATATCGTCGACCGGTTCGAGCTGGAGCTTCTCAAGGGGGAGAAGGCCGATCACCGCAGGAACCTGAGGATCCTCGCGGGGATGTGGAGGGAGGCCGTCTTGCTCGGGGCGCTCCCCCCGCGGGATCCCCTGGAGGGGATAGAGGTGGAAGAGAGGATCGCGAGGGTCGTGAACAGTGTTTGAGGAGCTGCTGGAGAAAACGGCCCTGGCGCTTGACTCCGCGCGCATCCCCTACATGGTCATCGGCGGCCAGGCCGTGCTCCTCTACGGCGAGCCCAGGCTGACCAGGGATATCGATATCACCCTGGGAGTCGGCGTGGAACAGGCGGAGACGGTCATCAGCCTCGCCCTTGACCTCAGGCCGCTCCCGGAAGATGTGAGGGAATTCGTCGGCAGGACTTTCGTTCTGCCCTGCCTCGATGAGGGCTCGACCGACACGCGCGCCAGTAGGAGGAAACGGACCGACCGCGTCGCGGCGGTCGGCAGTGAACGAAAGGGGTTCGGAAATGAAGGGTAGGGCAGCGTGGGCGGCTTGCTTCGTGGCGCTGGCGGCGCTGGCGGCGGCCTCCGTTCTCCCCGTGCCGGCCCGGTGCGCCACCGCAGTGCCGCAGTGGAAAGAAAACGGCATTGCCTTGCGCGAGATAGGCGGCTCAAACGCCATGAGTCCGTGCATGGTTCCGGATGGAGCGGGCGGGGCCATCGTGGCCTGGCAGGACCAGCGCTCCGGCTTCTGGGATATCTACGCCCAGAGGATATCCGATGCGCCGCATCCACCCGCGCTCACTACCTGGTACCTGGCCGAGGGCTGCACGCAAGGGGACATGGAGACCTTCCTGCTGGTGCAGAACCCCGGCGACGGGGACGTGGCGGTGGCCATAGAGTTCGACACCGAGCAGGGGAAGGTGGCGCCCCCCGAGCTGCGGGCGGTCAGCGTGCCCGCACACTCCCGCCGCACCATCAAGGCCAACGACTGGGTGAACACCTTCGAGCTCTCCGCCCATGTCTTCTGCCCCGACGGCGAGGTGGTGGTCGAGCGCTCTATGTACGGGGGAGACAGGAACTGGGCCACCAATTCCATGGGCGCTCCCGCCCCTTCCCGGGAGTGGTACCTGGCCGAGGGCTGCACGCAAGGGGACATGGAGACCTTCCTGCTGGTGCAGAACCCGGGAGGGGAGCCGGTGAAACTGGACGTGACCTTCATGGGATCGTCGGGACCGGTGGACGGACCGCAGGGATTCGTGCTTGCGCCCGGGCATCGCGTCACCTTCAAGGCGAACGACTTCATCGCGGAATGGGGGTTCTCTGCCGTGGTGAGGGCAAGCAGGCCGGTGGTATGCGAGCGGGCCGTGTACGGTAACGGCCGCGCCTGGGCCCATGACTCCATAGGTCACGCGCCATATCGCGACCTGGCCCCGACCTGCCTCTGGGGGCGGAGGGAAAGGGCGTCAGGCCCTCGCCGGGCAGGGTCGAGATAAGGCCTGCCCGGTTGCGCGCCCGCCCTGGTGGACTCACCGCGACCCCTTTTTCCATGGCCCTTTCGGGTATTCGTTTTGCCGGCAACCCCCATACCCCGGTGGAGAGAGGGTCCCATCTTAAGGCTTCGAACCCCCCGGAGCTTTCGTTATAATCGTGGCATGAAAGGAATAAGCTCGCTTGTCTTGGCGCTCCTGCTCGCCGCCACGCCGATTTTCTCAGGGGGGTGCGGAGGCTCAGGCGAAAAGGGCGGCGAGGAGGGGGCGGCGATGTTCGCCATCCAGGAGATCCTCGTGCCCAGGGAACGAGAAAGGCCCTTCGTGGTCGCCTGGACCAGAAGGTCCACGGGCATCGGGGACGTCTCCATCGAGCAGCTCGGCCTGCGCTTCTGGAAGTGGGAGGGCTCCGGGCTGGTGGAGATAACCCTCGAGGAGTACAAGGAACTCATCGCCAGGCCCAAGGAGAGCGGCGCCGAATGGACCTACAGCCAGCACACCGTCACGGTCATGGAGATGGACGAGGAGAAGGGCGAGGCGGCGGTGGAGATAGGATCGCTTTACGGGCCGCTCACCGGCGCGGGGATCCGTTACCTCCTACGCAGGGAGGGCGGATCGTGGAAGAAGGTCTCCGAGGAGACGGTGTGGATCACCCGTTCGCGCGACCGCGAAGACGGCCCGGCTCGAGCTTGGGCGCAGGCGCCTCGCCTATCGTTCGCCCATCCTGTGCGGCTTGACGCGCTGCATCCGTCTTGAGCCTGCCGGCGCGCATGCGGCCAGGGGGAAACCCCGCCGCAGTCATACCCCACTTCCCATTGCCGTCGGGCAAGGACGCCCGACCTCATACACGCAGAAAGGACCAGGCAACGGCCTTGCGGCGAATGCTCCGAGGTGCCGCCCGCCTTCGTAGATGGAGAAAGGACATGAAAAGCGGGAACGCCGGCCGTCGGCGCCTTATGCCGCTGCGGGGCCGTGCGCGGGGCCGGCTTAAAAGTTGAGGGCGCGGAACACCAGCAGGCCCAGGTTCTCGGACACCTCGTCCTCGCTGCCGTCGATGAAGCCGCTCTGGCGGCTGTAGGCGGCGAATCCCACAAGAGTTACCAGTATCTGGGAAGCGACGCGCGGGTTCAGGTCTTTGCATTTACCCGCCGCCTGCATCTCCCTTATCTTGTCCTCGAGGATGCCGGAGAAGACGCGGTGAAAGTCGTTGAACACCTCGCCGAACATGGGGGTTTCCAGCGCGGCCTCGATATAGACGTTGTTGAGGTCGCCGTGGCGGTCGAAGACCTCGTTGATGCCCCGCAGGAGGATGCGGATGGCGTCGTAATCGTCGAAGGCGATGCGCTTCATGAGCACGCGTGAAGACTCCCCCAGCCGTTCCAGCTCGCGGATAAAGTCCTCCAGGATGGCCATGAGCACCTCGTCCTTGCTCTTGAAGTAGTCGTAGAAGGTGCCGTGGCCGCACCCCGCGCGCTCGATGATGTCCACCACTTTGGTGCGGTGGTAGCCCTTTTCCAGGAATACGGCATGGGCTGCGTCAACGATCCTGCTGCGGGTCATCTCCGACTTGCTCCGCTTGGCCATGCGCTTGAAACCTCCGATGGACGGCCCGGGAGGCTCCCGGTAACGCTCTCGACTTCTTGTCGGTTCCTCACCTGAACTATATCACATGGCCGAGACGGGAGAAATTAAGCGTGCCTGCTCCCCCAGATGTGGCGCGATGCTCGCAAGATCGAACGTTGGGGAGTTCGCCCGTTTACCCTTGTCGAATGCGCCGGCTTTGTGGGGATGACGGGGTGTTATCCATATAGTTCCAGCCCGGAAAGCTCCTACCGAGACGTACGGGATCTGAACGCGCTTGCAGCGCCATCCGACTGACGCATCATCGATGCACCTTCTCTTCGCGTGATTCACCTGTTGCGTCAATAGAAAATCTACCCGAAATCCGATTCGTTGACAGGCATGGCGAGGGATGCAAATATTAACGTACATTCGCTGCGTCTATGTTCATCCAGGGGAGGGAAAAGCGATGAGGTTGCTTCCGGACAAGTTCAAGCTGGCCATGTCCAGGGATCTGACCCTGGCCAACCTCCATGACCGCATCGCGGAGCTGCGAGGGGACCGGGCCATATGCAAACTGCACGAGCCGCTGCGCTATCGCGATTTCGGCAAGCGGGAGCTTTCCTACGTGGACGCGGCGCTTTTCGTGGACCGCGCGGCCTCCGCCCTGCGCGACCTGGGGGTGAGGCAAGGCGAGAGGGTGGGGATAAACACCTCCAACAACGTGGACCTGCCGCTGCTGATCTTCGCCATCGCCCGCGCCGGGGCCATAGCGGTGCCCATGAACTACATGCTCAAGGCCGGGGAGATGGAATACATCCTCGGGAACTGCGGCGCGGAGACCCTCATCCTGGACCGGGAGGTCTTCGAGGCCAACGTGGGGGAAAAGAGGGCTCTGCCCGGGATCACGCGCTGGATCGCGGCGGGCCCCGCGGACGAATGCCCGCAGGGGTTCGTCTCTCTTGACGACGCCATGGCCGCCACGGCGGGAGGGGGCGCGGCGAGCCTCGACCCCGACCGGCCCGCGGCCATCTTCTACACCTCGGGAACCACGGGATTTCCCAAGGGGGCGGTGATGACCTCTCGCAACCTGCTCACCGCCCAGAAGATAGGCGCGGCGGTCATCCCGGTGGGGCCGAGCCTAACCGGGCTGTTCTGCCTCCCGGCGGCGCATGTCATGGGCTTCGGCGCCTACATCATCGGCGTATGCGTGGGCCTGAAGGCTTACTACATGCGCCATTTCGAGCCCCGGGCCGTCCTGGAGGCCATGGAGCGGGAGGGGGCCGAGCTCTTCGTGGGCGTGCCCGCCATGTACGCCATGATGCTCGCGGAGGGGATAGACAAATACGACCTCTCGCGCATGAAGATGTTCGGCAGCGCGGCGGACGCCATGCCCGAGGAGTACGTGGAGGCCTTTCGCGCCAAGGGGACGCTTTTCAAACTGGGTCCCTACCGGCCTAAGGCTTTCTTCACCGAGGTTTACGGCATGGTGGAACTGGCGGGCATCGCCACCCTCAAGATCGCCATCCTGGGGCTGAGATATCCTCGGGGATGCGTGGGGTGGCCGCTGCCGCCGGTGCGCGTGCGCATCCTGGACGAGGAGGGCAGGGCGCTGCCTCCGGGAGAGGTGGGCGAGGTGGCGGTGTCAGGCCCCGGGGTGACCAGGGGCTACTGGGGCAATCCCGAGGCGACGGCGGAGCTCATCCGGGACGGCTGGCTGCGCACCGGGGACATGGGAAAGAAGGACCGCCTGGGGCGCCTTTACTTCGTGGACCGCGCCAAGGACGTCATCAAGTGCGGCGGTTATTCCGTCTTCTCCGTGGAGGTGGAGAAGGAGGTCCTGGGGCACCCCGCGCTGGCCGACGTGGCGGTGGTGGGCGTGCCGCATCCCTTGAAAAAGCAGGTGCCCATCGCGGTGGTGACCCTAAAGCCGGGCGAGGGCGCGACGGAGGAGGAGATACTGGCGTGGTGCCGCGAGCATATCGCGGGATACAAGTGCCCCCGGGCGGTGCGCATCATCGCCCCGGAGGAGATGCCCTACGGCATGACCTTGAAGGTGCGCAAATTGGAGCTGCGCAGCCGCTTCGGCGACCTCTTCGCGGGCGAGGAATGGAAGGGAAAGGAAGAGCGGGAGACGGAGCCCGTGGCCTGAGCGCCCCTTGAGGGGACGGACGGGCGCGCGGCCCCGCCCCGGCGCGGGGAGCCCGCGAGCCCGCTCGGCGAGGGGAGAGGCAAGCGCGCCTTTGGAGCGGTTTCGCGCCGACCCCGTGCCCGCTAACTCGAGAAGCACTCCCGCACCGCGCAGCCCAGCCGGTGGCGCGAGATCCTCTCGACGCGCATGCCCTTGGGCAGCGCGCGGCGGAAGAGGCCGCCATAGGAACGGGTGAGGAAGCGCGGGTCGAGCACCACGATCACCCCCCGGTCGGTGGAGCGCCGGACAAGCCTCCCCACTCCCTGGCGGAAGAGGGTGACCGCCAGGGGCAGGTAATAGAAATTCCATCCTCCGATCCCCGAGCGGTCATAATGCTCCACCCGTCCCGCCACCACCGGCTCCCCGGGGTGGCGGAAGGGAAGCTTTACCATGATCACCGCGGAGAGGGATGCGCCCGGCACGTCCACTCCCTCCCAGAAGGCCTCCGTCGCCAGGAGCACGGAGTCCCTGTCGTCGCGGAAGCGCTCCAGGAGCAGGGAGTTGGGAGTGCCCCTGTCCTGGCGCAGGCAGCACAATCCCCGTTCCTCCAGCCGGGGGCGCAGTTCGCGGTGCAGCAGCTCCACCTGCTGGTGGGAGGTGAGCAGCACCAGCGCCTTCCCTCCGCTGGCGGTCACCACCTCCTCCACCACCTCCGCCACGCCGCGCATGTAGTCCCGGAACGCCTTTCCCCCCGCCGCGGGCTCGGGAAGGTCGTTGACGGCGAAAAGCCGCACCTGGCGGGAATAGTCGAAGGGCGAGTCCAGGGCGAGCAGGCGCAGCTCCGCGCCGCTCTCCTCCGCCCGCTCCAGACCGCTGCGGCGCAGGAAAAAGGAGAAGCCGTCCCTGGCTCCGGGCACCCGCAGGGTCGCGGAGGTCAGAACGCAGGCCTCCAGCCCCGCGAAGAGCAGGGAGGCCAGCTCTCCCCCCACCTCCACCGGCGCGCTGCGCAGGCGGAAGGGAGGGGGAGACGGCCTTGCGCGCGCGCGCGGACTTTCCACCCAACGCAGGTGGCGGCGGAAGTCCTCCTCCCCGGGGTCGCGCATGAAGACCTCCAGGGCCTCGGCGGCCTCGTTCAGCCGCTCGCACAGCACCTCTGCTCTGCGCAGGTGTCTAGCCGCTTCCTCGTCGTCCTTGTTTTCGAGGGAGGCCGCCCTTTCCGTCAGTTCCGCCGTGAGCCGCGCAAGGCGGCGCAGGAGGACTGAAAGCGCCAGCCCTTTCCCCCGCGCTTCTTCCCAGGCGGGCCGGCGCGCCGTCTCCTCGTCCAGGCGTCTCCTCTCCTCCCGCTCCCCGGCCGCGAGGAGAGGGTGGATCGCGCCCAGGCACAACTCCTCCGCCTGGGGGCCCGCCTTCTCCGCCGCCTCGTAGGCCTCGGCGAGCATCCCCCTCCCGTGGGCGTCCCATGCCAGGCCTTTCCAGCGCGAGAGCGCCCCCCTGCCACCCGCGAGGTCCTCGAGCAACCTGGCATTATCTGCCAGATCAAAGGTGAGGCTGAAGGCTTCGGTGGCCACGTCCTCCAGGTGGTGCGCCTCGTCCACCACCAGGTAGCGGAAGTCGGGGAGCACCGGGTTCGAGGAGCTTGCCTGCGTGAGAAGGAGAGCATGGTTGACCACCACCACCTCGCTCGCGGCCGCCAGGGCGCGCGCTCGCTCCACGAAGCAACGCGAGGCGAGACGGCAGCGGGGACGCAGGCAGTCCTCGGGAGCGGAGGCCAGTTCCCTCACCAGCTCTCCCAGGCGTCGTCGCAGGCCCAACGAGATCTCCTCCAGGTCCCCCGAGGAGGTGCGCAGCAGCCAGGATGCCAGGAAGGCGTAGGAGAGGGCGGGCACGAGGTCGCCGAAGCGCAGCACCGCCTCGCCGCGTGACAGGGCGGCGCACCACTCCGCCCACTTGCGCATACACAGGTAGTTGCCGCGCCCCTTGAGCAAAGCGTAGTCCATGGCCCCCATGGCCCTGGCGAGCAGCGGGAGATCGCGGTGGAAGAGCTGGTCCTGGAGGCTGCGCGTATAGGTGGAGACCACCAGGGGCCCGCCGCCACGCCGCGCGCGCAGCACGCCCGGCAACAGGTAGGCGAGCGATTTCCCCACCCCTGTCCCCGCCTCCACCACCAGGAAGGCGCCCTCCTCCAGGGCGCTCTCCACCGCGGTGGCCATCTCCACCTGCTGGGGGCGGGACTCATGGTCGGGGCGGAGCGCGGCCAACCGCCCCCTCGCGGACAGGAGTTCAGGGACGCTCACGGTTCCGCCCGTCGTTCCACCCGCTTGGAAGGCAGCGTGGCCCCGGCGGCGTTCGCCGGATGCGCATCCCGGCTCCCCCGCATCCGCGCCGCGCCGTCGCCGGGTCCCGGTGGCGGACGATTCCCGTACCCTGGCCTCGGAACGGGATGAGGTGGCGGTATCCCAGGCGACGGATTCCGTGAGGTCGGGGAAGGGCGCGCGGGCGGCCTCGCCCGCGAAGAAGCCTCGCCACGGAGAGCGAGCCTCCTCCAGGGCGGAGAGCACGGCGCCGCGGGCGCGCCGCGGCATTTCCTCCCAGGCGTCCCGCAGGCGGTGCAGGATGCGCAGCAGCAGTCGAGCGTCTTCCAGGGCCTTCCAGGATGGGGTTTCCGCCAGCAGGGAGGCGGCGAGGGAGGGTAAGGAGTGGTCCCGGAGGTAGGGCACCGCGAGCCAGGCCGGCTCCAGGGTGTCCAGGAGGTCTCCGCCGGGAGGGCGGCCGAAGCGCTCCAGCAGGGGCCCCTCCATCTCCTCGGCTCCGTGGGCGAGGACGGGCCGGTCGCCCATGAAGGCGCGCAGTCGTTCCAGCGCCTCCGGTGGAGGGAAGCCTTGCGCGTATTCATGCGCGGACCTGCCGTTCATTTCCAGGAGATGGTCGGGAACCTTGACCCCCGGGTTGATGAGCACGGAGAGGGAATCGCGCTCGCTTCCCGAGCTCACCCGCAGCGCCGCCGCCTCCAGGGGCATGGCGGTATCGGGATCGGGGCCGGTGGCCACGATCTCCAGGACGAAGAAATCCTCCTCCCATTGCAAAACGCTGCCCCCTCCTTTCAGGCCTGCCGCGCCCAACCCCTGGAACGACATGCTGCCGTCATGCATATGCCCGCCTGTCGTCCTGTGCCTCGCAGGGCGGATTGTAGCACCCCGCGACGACAGGCGCTTGCCGTCTCCGCCTGTGCCGCCTGCGCGGGTTAGCGGAGAAGGCCGTTCGCGCCTGTCCCCGTCCCTTTCCCGGGAGGTAAAGGCGACCCGGCGCAGAAGTCATTAAATGGATCGTTTGGCAGGAGGGGACGAGGTCGTGGTCGTCGGACGCACCTTCAAGGAGGGTCGCGTCAGTCATAAAAGGATCATGGGGGAGGGGACATCGGGCGCCGGACCCCTTCCCGGCAGCGCTTTACGGGAGGAGAGGAAATGAAGATCGTCGACGCCGAGGCATATATCTGCCACTTTCCCCTGGCGGAGCCCTTTCACCCCAGCTGGATCCCGGGCCTTCCCATGCACAACAACAGCGTCGTCATCCTGCGCTTGATCACCGACGAGGGGGTGGACGGCGTGTGCGCGGGCATGGCCTTCACCCAGGAGTGGAAAGGGGTGCCGGATCTCATCAAGCTCTTCCTCATCGGCAGGGATCCCTTCCAGGTGGAGGACTTCGTGCAGGTCCTTCGCTCCGCCAAGGTGATAGGGTTCCGGCCCTGGTTCGTGGAGATCGCCTTTTGGGACATCATCGGCAAGGCCGCCGGGCAGCCCGTGTATCGCTTGCTGGGGGGAGCGAGGGAGCGCGTGAAGGCCTACGCCTCGACGGGGGAGCTGAGGGATCCCGAGACGCGGGCCCAGGATGCCCTGCGCCTGGTGGAGGAGGGTTTCAAGGGCGTGAAGCTGCGCATACGCAACCAGGACGCCCGCGCCGACCTGGCGGTGGTGGAGGCGGTGCGCGTGGCGGTGGGCGACGAGGTGGAGATCATGGTGGACGCCAACCAGGCCTGGCTCATCCACGGCTTCGGGGACTATCCCAAGTGGGACCTCAAGCGGGCCATGCATATGGCGCGCGAGCTGGAGGAGCTGGGGGTGTCGTGGCTGGAGGAGCCGCTGCGCATGCGCGATTACCAGGGGCTCTCCCTGCTGCGCGGCTCCACCTCGCTGGCCATCGCCGGCGGGGAGCTCAACGACGACCTGGACGACTTCCGCGAGCTCATCGGGCGCGGTTGCTACGACATCATCCAGCCCGACGTCACCTTCGCCGGGGGCATACTGGCGTGCCGGAAGATCGCGGGAATGGCCGAGTCCGCGCATATCACCTACAACCCTCACACCTGGACCAACGGCCTGGGTCTCGCCGCCAACCTGCAGCTCATGGGGGCCATCCCCAACTGCACCCACTGCGAGTTCCCCTACGACCCGCCGGGATGGGTGCCCGAGGGCAGGGACGCCATGCTCACCGAGCCCATAACCATCGACTCGGAAGGATACGTCGCCGTGCCCCGGAAACCGGGCCTGGGGGTGGAGGTGGACTGGGAGAAGGTGCGCGCCCACGGCGAGAGGATAGCCTGAGGGGACGGGACAGGGTCCTTGAAGCCGCCGTAGCTCCCGCGTCCCGCGCGCGGGCCCTCCCTTGGCCTCCGTTTTATTTTGTAATGTATATTATTGTTAAACATCGCTACGCGAGCAGGTCCGCCATGAGGAGGGATGCACGAGATTGGAGAAAAGAACGACCCTTGGCCCCATGAAGATGAAGCAGCTCTCCCAGGCGGCGGGGCTGCCCGTCAGCACCATCAAGTTCTACATGTCCAAGGGACTTCTTCCCACGCCACGCAAGGAGAAGCCCAACGTCGTCTTCTACGACGAGGCTTTCCTCCGCCGTCTCCTGGTGATCAAGAGCATGCGCGCGGAGGGGCTCTCTATAAAGAACATGAAGAGCATCCTCGACAGGTATCCCTTCGATGGGGTGGAGGACTGGAAGGATTTCCGTGAGCGCGCGCGCCGCAAGGAGGCGCACGAGCTGGGGGACGAGGAACGCCTTGCGGCCATGAGCGGGGAGGAAAGGCGCACGGAGGAGATCCTCGACGCCGCCTTCAAGGTCTTTTCCTCCCGCGGCTATCATAACGCCACCGTGGACGATATCGCGCTGGAGGCGGGAATAAGCAAGGGGACGTGCTACCAGTATTTCTCCGGCAAGGAGGACATCTTCGTCGCCACCATGGAGCGCACCCTCAACACCCTCCTGGCCGAGGCGGAGGCGGCGGCGGGGGAATCGCAGGACGCCCTCATCAGGATGGGCATCGAGGGACTCACCTTCATCTCCAAATACCGCGATCTTCAGTTCATGTTCATGGGGGTGATATCGGAGGCATTGGGGGGCAACGAGAGGCTGAGAAAAAAGGCGGCCGAGGTGTTCGGGCGAGTGGCCGATTTCCTGGCGCGCGACATCGAGAAGGGCATCGCCGAGGGGGTATTCCGCCCCGTGGACTCCGTGACCGTGTCCTATGCCCTCATGGGTATCGCCGAGGTGGTGGCCAATCTCTACGTGGTGGACGAGGGCTTCGACGTGCTCTCCTTCTTCATCAACCTCATGGACTTCCTGCAGCACGGCTTGTATGCCGCGCAGCAATGACCCCTTGAGGGGAGCTGCAGAGTTCCGGCATGGCGGCATAATGCATGTTTCTTCTCCCGTAAGCGCGGGCGGGAAAACCGGGGGCGAAAGATCGCGGTCAGGAAAAGCTGTTCATAAAGCATAACGGGCTTTTGTCGGAATCCTGTTGCTGAGGGCACAGCGCCCTGGTTGTTTTACGCGTGCCGCGCGGCGAAAGGGGCTTTTCAGGGACAGACGGGAGGAGACGAGTTCTTAAAACCGCGCTTGCGCGTGTCGCGCAGCGAAACGGACTTTCGCGGCGCAGGTTGTTTACAAGACCTTTAACAGAAAGTATAATGATACTAACAAGTCATAAAAACTATCCGTATATTTTGGCAAAGTCGCTCGCGGGCGTGCGCCCCTAAGCGACGGCCTCAAGCCCGGACATGGCGGAAGGAGATCCGCTACTCCGACCGGGCGGCCGGGTTGAGCGGGGAACACGTACCGCTTCATCGCGAGGCGGAAGGCGGTGGGCGTGAGCGCCGGAGCCTCGGCGATGCGGGGTCCTGGATGATGGGGTTCCGTCCGCGCCCCGCCAAGGGGCGTGGCGCAAGTCTCACAGGGAGGTTGGCATGGCTGACTACGACGCGATCGTGATAGGGGCGGGTCTAGGCGGGTTGACCACGGCGTCCCTTCTCTCGAAAAACGGCTTCAAGACCCTGGTGCTGGAGCAATCCGACATCATCGGGGGCTGCTGCTCCACCTACGAGAGCCAGGGTTATCGCTTCGACGTGGGCGCGTCCATCGTGGAGATACTGCACCCCATGGAGAGGTTCTTCGAGCTCATGGGCAAGCGCAGGGAGGATTACATCGAGCTCCTGCCCTGCGACCCCATCTACTCTTTCATCACCGAGGACGGCAGGAGGTTCTCCTACCCCACCGACGTGGATGAGACCACCAAGGTCATCGAGTCCATTGCCCCCGAGGACGTAGAGGGATGGAAGAAGTTCGCCAGCCTGGGCTTCGAGATGATAGACCGCATGATGGACGCCATGATGCTCTCGCCCATGAAGACCGTCCCCGAGGCCATGCGCATGGTGATAAAGAATCCGGAGGCCATGCGCTTTCTGCCGCTGCTCATGCGCACCCACCAGGCGGTGACGCGCAAGTACTACCGCAACCCCGTGATCCAGTCCTCGGTGGCCTTCCAGTCCTATTTCGCGGGGGCCCCGCCGGAGATAGGCTCCGGCATCTTCGGCTTCATCGCCCTCACCGAGCACCTGGGTATCTACTATCCCCGGGGCGGCATGATCTCCATCCCCGAGGGCCTGGCCCGCGCGGGCGAGGAGCATGGCCTGGAGGTGCGCACGGGGCGCAAGGTGGAGAAGATACTGCTGGACGGTCGCAAAGCGCGCGGCGTTCTGCTGGAGGACGGCAGCGAGATCACCTCGGACATCGTGGTCTCCAACGTCAACGCCAAGGTGGCCTACCTCAAGATGGTGGGGCCGGAGAACCTGCCGCGCTGGGCGGTGAAGGCCATCTCCAGCTACCGCCACTCCATGCCCTGCCCCATGATCTACGTGGGCCTGGACACCAAGCCCGACCTGGAGGCGCACCACACCGTGGTCACCGGCTCCATCGAGGCCATGAACAAGGTATGGAACGACTATTACACCAAGGACCTTATTCCCAGCACCGCCATGAGCCTTATCTGCTGGCCCACCGAGGCCGACCCCTCCCTGGCCCCGGAGGGCCACCACATACTCAACTTCCTCTGCAACGCGCCCGCCCCTTACGCGCCCCTGGGGGACAACTGGGACCGCATCAAGGGCTGGTACCGGGAGGAGGCCATCAAGAGCCTGGAGCGCGTGGTGCTGCCGGGGATCCGCGATCACATAACCTACATGGAGGTCTCCACGCCCCTGGACTTCGAACGGCGGCTCCTCTCTCCCCAGGGATCCATTTACGGGCTGTTCTCGGACATGACCTCGCTGGCCCTCTTCCGGCCCCACGCGCGCTCGCGGGTGGTCGACGGCCTTTACCTCACCGGCAGCTCCACTCACCTCGGGGGCGGGGTGCCCACCACCATAGCGTCGGGCATCATCACCTCGGGGTATATCCTCAAGGACAGGGGATGAGGCCGGGAACGTCGCGGGGGCAGGCCATGGCCAGGAGCGTGGAGCGGCTTTCTCGAGGGCGTGCACGGTCACGGTATGGGGCGACCCGGCGGGACTGCCCGAAGGCGTGCATGCTTCCGCCGGCCCGGGCGGTGCTCGAGCCTTGCCCGGGAGAGGCAGGGCAGTATGTGCCCGTTACGGCGATGGGGAGTTGTTGACGGAACCGAGGCGCGCCGGAAAGCGGTGCGTCTCGCGACGGGTTGCGAGAAGCGGTATCGGTATCGAGATATAGAGGAGGGATGTGGGATGAAGAACCTGAAAAAGGCCTTGCTGCTGGCCGGGCTGCTGGGGATGGCGGCCGCCTATATGGCCGCGGACGATAGCACCAAGCGCTACATCGCGCACATAGGGAAGCAGGTGCCCTACCTGCCCTACCGTTATTTCATCTGAGGATCCGTCTTGGCTTACGCGGGGAGACGGCCAGTTAGCGCAAGGCCGCCAAGCGGGTGGTTTTTACGCCCCGGTTTGTGCGGGGAGAGCTCTTCCCTTCGCCGCCTCCGCCCGCACCTCTGCGCCTTGCACGGAGCGCGCGGGGCGCTCGGGGCGGGTGCCTCGGGCAAGGCGGAGGGATAAAGGAAAGGAGAGAAAGATGGATTACGATGCCGTGGTCATAGGCGCGGGCCTGGGCGGGCTGTCGTGCGCCTCGGTGCTGGCTCGCAACGGCTTCAAGGTCCTGGTGCTCGAGAACACGGGGCAGGTGGGGGGCTGCTGCTCCTCCTTCGACCACCAGGGTTACCGCTTCGACATCGGGGCGAGCATCGTGGAGCTTAAGTGGGTCATCGACGACCTGTTCCATAAACTGGGAAAGAGGACGGAGGACTTCATCGACTTCATTCCCATCGACCCCATCTACGGCTTCTTCACCGCCGACGGGCGCCGTTTCTCCTACCCGGTGAGCATCGAGGGCACGCGCGAGGTCATCGCCGGCTTCTCGCCCGAGGACGCCATCGCCTGGGACCGCTTCGCCGAGGTGGGCTCCGAGGCCATAAACTTCGCCTTCGGGAAGGTGATGTCCGAGTCCATGGGAACCATGAAGGACATGCTCAGAGTCGCCGCCGCCAATCCCAAGCTGGCCAAGTACCTCAAGTACATGGTGCTCAATTTCGAGAGCGTGCTGTGCAAGTTCTTCAAGAACGACACCGTGCGGGCGTCCATGAGCCTGCAGTCCTATTTCGTGGGGCTGCCCCCCGCCCTGTGCCCGGGCTACGTGGCCTTCCTGGCCTACTCGGAGCACGAGGGCATCTTCTACCCCCGCGGAGGGATGATCGGCATCCCCCAGGGCATCGCCGACGCCTTCACGCAGTTCGGGGGGGAGATACGCTTCAACTCGCGCGTGGACAAGGTGCTCACCGACGGCAAGCGAGCCTGCGGCGTGGAGCTGGCCGACGGCACCCAGATCAGGTCCAACGTGGTGGTGTCCAACATCAACGCCAAGACCCTCTACCTGCAGCTGGTGGGGGAGGAAAAGCTGCCCGCATGGGCCAAGCGGGCCATAAAGAGTTACGAGGTATCCATCCCCGCTCCCATGATCATGCTGGGCCTGGACGCCAAGCCCGACCTCGACGCCCACCACTCCTTCTGCTATGCCACCCTGGACGAGATGAACCGCATCTGGTTCGAGGACTACGCCAACAACCGCGTTCCCGACGGTGGCTTTATGCTCATCTCCTGGCCCACCCACGCCGACCCCTCTCTGGCGCCCGAGGGACACCACTGCCTCAACCTGGTGTCCTTCGCCCCCTACGATCTCGCCGACGGGGACTGGGACCGCGACCGGGAGAAATACCTGGACACCATGCTCGGGCTGCTGGAGAAGAACTTCAACCTCAAGCTGCGCGACCATATACAGGTGGCCAAGGTAAACACCCCCAAGGATTTCGAGCGGCTGCTGCTGCACCCGCGCGGCGCGGTGTACGGCCTGCAGAGCGACATCACCTGCTCCGCGGCCTTCCGCCCCGGCGCGCGCTCGCGCGTCGTCAAGGGGCTCTATCTCACCGGCGCCTCCACCCACCTGGGGGGCGGGGTGGCTCCCACCATAGGATCGGGGATGGTGGCCGGCGACTTCATCCTCAAGGACTTCGGCTAGAAGCGGCGGGCGGCCGCTTGAACGCGCCCGCGTCCCATGCCTGGATGCGGGCGCGGAGTTTAACCGCGGCTTCCTTTTCGAGTAATATTTAGGCAGGGCCCGGTACAGGGCGAGCGATCGGAGAAAAAGCGACGAGAGCCGTATTCCGGCCCCGCCGGCTTGCGCTGTGCCCGCCGGAAGCAGCCAATTCGAAAAAGGGCGCGGGGGCGGCGGCTTGGAGGCGCGGCCGCACGCGCCCGAGGGCCTTGCGAGGGACGGAGCTCTCGGCTCCTCGGCTGAAAGCGGGGAGGGGGACGCCTGAGCGGGCGCGCTTTTTCTGAGGGGGATGGCGCGGCAGCGGACTGGCCGTAAGGGGGGCGCGGTTGGAGATCACCCTTGACGCCGGCGGCCTGGTTGAGATCACGGTAGTAGTGGGCTCGGTTCTTTTGGGCCTCATGGCGCTCACCGGGGGATGGGGAAACCGCCGGGCACGCCTTTTCGGGCTGCTGTGCCTGAGCCTGGCGACCTGGAAGGCCTTCGAGTTCGCGGACCCCGCCCTGTCCGGCGCCTTCTGGGTGGACGCCATGGGGTGGAGCACCGGAGCCGTCTCCATCGCCCTCTCCTTTCATTTCATCGTCGCCTACCTCTTTCAAGACAAGGGCGAGCCGCGTTTCCTGTGGCTTGCCGCCTACCCGCCCATGGCCCTTTTCGTTCTGGCCGGTTTCGCGGGCTGGTTGAGCGGCTCCCAGGCCTGGCAGGCGCTGTACGGCGTTTTCTTCAGCGTGGTCATCGCATTCGGTCTGGGGATGGTGGCGCGCTTCTATCTCCGGGAGCGCAGAAGGGAGCTGGCCCTGGCTTTCCTGGGAGCGCTTTCCATCGCCATCGGGGCCTGGCTGCAGCTGCTGATGATCATCCTGGGCAGGCCGGATTTCGGCAGCGAGACCTACGGCATGCTGGCGTTCGAGTTTTTTTTCGGGTATGACCTCGTCTTCGCCGGTTTTCTGCGCGAGCGGAAGGAGCACCTGAAGGCGCTGGAGGAGCTGGGCCTGAGGGAGAGGAAGCTCGAGGATGCCGAGGCCGCCTTCCGCCGCCTCACCGAGAGCAGCTTCGACATCCTTCTCACCCTGGACCGTGGGGGGAACATCCTGGCGGTGTCCACCGAAAGGGAGGAGATAGAGGGCTTCAGGGTCAAGGAGCTCCTCGGCAGGGGCTACCTGCGCTACCTTTCCCCCGAGGACCAGGCAAAGGTGGCGGACGCGGTGGTGCGGGGCATGGCGGGGGAGAAGATCCGTTACCTCGAGGTCTCGCTTAACCGCCCCGACGGCAAGCCGCTCATACTCCAGGTGACCGCCACGCGGTTGCAGGGCGAGGAAGGGGTGGCGCTGGTGATAGCGCGCGACGTCACCGGGGCGAGGAAGATGGAAAGGGAGCTGCAGGAGAGGAACCTCTTATTGGAAGAGGCCAACCGCAGGTTGCGCGAGCTGGATACCCTGAAAACGGAACTGGTCGGGGTGGTGGGACACGAGCTGCGGTCCCCCCTCACGGTCATCTACAGTTACGCCGCCTCCCTCAAGGACCACTGGGAAAAGATGTCGGATGAGCGCAAGCTGGAGTGCATAGACCACGTGTTGCGGGAGTGCAACCGCCTCAACCGCATGGTGGAGAACGTCCTGGGCATGAGCCGCATCGATTCGGAGCGCCTTTTCCTCCACCGCCAGAGAGGGGACCTCGTGGCGGTGCTCAGGGACGTCACCAGGGAGATGGCCATGACGCCGGGCGCCCATCCCATGGAGCTGTCGACCTCCTTGCGCAGCCTGGAGATGGTGGCGGACTGGGACAAGATAAAGCAGGTGTGCATCAACCTCCTCGACAACGCCTTCCGCTTCAGCCCCGGGGACGCGCCGGTGACGGTGACCGCCGATCTGCGCGACCGCGAGGTGGTGGTGAAGGTGAAGGACATGGGGCCGGGAGTGCCGCCGGAGAAGCGCGACCGCCTCTTCGAGAAATTCACCCAGAGCAAGGCCGAGGGCATGGAGCGCGGCCTGGGCCTGGGTCTGTATATCGTGCGCACTTTCGTGGAGGCGCACGCGGGGGAGGTGTGGATAGAGGATGAGAACGGATACGGCACGGTCATCGCCTTCTCTCTCCCCCTGGCCGAAGCGTAAACATGAGCAAGCCCATCGGCGCGTGGCCTTGCTGCTGGGATGAAACACGGTATATTCGTAGCTTCGAGGCCCGCCGCGCAGGCTCGGGGAGAGGCCGACGCCGGAGGCTCCCGAGGTTTGCGCTCGCGGTGGGCGGGGTAGGATAGCGTGATGAGACCTGGGGGCACAAGGTCCCCCGGCAGATACGGGTTTGTTCGGCGAGCCGTTCGCGCGGGAAGGAGGTCTCCATGCTGGGGAGGAAGAAAAAGGCTCTGGTGCTCTACCACACCAAGACCGGCCATACGGCTGATGCGGCCAAGGCCGTTGCCCGCGGCCTGGAGTCGCGCAGGGTAAGGCCGACGGTCAAGCGCATAAAAGAGGCCAGGCCTGATGAATTGGCAGATTATGACATGATAGCGGTAGGCAGCCCCACGCGCGGGGCCAAGCCCGCGCGGGTGGTGAAGAGGTTTCTAAAGAGCCTGGACAAGAAGGCGTTGAAGGGCAAGACGGCCACCTCCTTTTCCCCTTACGCGGGGTTCCGCGGCAAGGCGGCGGTGCGGCGCATGGGACGCCTGCTGCGCAGGAGGAAGGCGAAGGTGCTGCGCGGAGTGGCCGTGAAGGCGGGAGCTCCCTTGAGCCTCTGGAAAGGTCCCGATATAAGGGAAAAGGACATGCGGCGGCTGGAGGACCTGGGACGCAAGTTGGCGAAGAAGGGCTGACGGGGCGCGGGTAGGGGCACCCTGCCGCGCCGGTCCCGGCCCTCGCGCGGGAAAGAGGGAGGAACCCGTGCCCGTGAGGCCGCCCTTGTTTGCGGCGCCGGAGTCTCGCATGCACGCCGCGAGGCCGTGTCCGGCGCCTTCTTTTTCATGGGGGCGGCGCCAGGCGGGCACCCGGGCCGGGCGGGACGTCGCCGCCCTGCAGGCGGCAGCGAGGAACGCCGGGTTTCGCTCGCCTACCCGCGCGCGGGTTTATCGTGCTGGCAGTAAGGACAAAGACTCCACCTCTTGTAATCTCGCCTCCCCCTGCGCCGCCCGATCACGGCCGCCGGCTTCCCCCGCCCGCCAGCTCACGGAAGAGGGCGGCGTCCTCCACGGCGTACCCGTGGGCGTCGTTGTTGAAGTAGGCGTAAACGTCGATGCCGCGCTCCAGGAGGGAGCGCGCGAAGGCCGCCCAGTCGCGCAGCTCCTCTCTGGAGTACTTGGAGCCGTAGAGCACCGACCCGCCGTGAAAGCGCAGGAAGGCGAAGGGGGCGGTGACGCGCCGCGAGCGGGGGAAGGAGGGGGAGTCCGCGATGCAGAGGGCGGCGCCTTTGTCCTCCAGCACCCGGTAGGTCTCCTCGTGCAGCCACGACTGGTCACGGAACTCGAAGGCGTAGCGCCGGCCGTGAGGGAGCGCGTCTGCGAAGGCGGCGAGCCGCGCGCGGTCGCGCTTCCAGCGCGGAGGTAGCTGGAATAATATGGGACCCAACCGGTCGCCCAGGCCCGAGGCGTTGTCCAGGAAGGCTGCGAGGGCGTCGCCGGGCTCCTTCAGCTTCTTCAGGTGAGTTATGTACCGGCTGGCCTTGACGGCGAAGAGGAAGCCGGGCGGCACGCTGCCCGCCCAGGAGGAGAAGACCTCGCGCGAGGGGAGGCGGTAGAAGGAGTTGTTGATCTCCACGCTGTCGAAGCGCGAGGCATAGAAGGCAAGCCATTCTGCGCTGCGCAGCCCCTCGGGGTAGAAAAGACCCTTCCAGTGGGGATAGTGCCACCCCGAGGTGCCCACCCTCAACTCGGCCAACGTCCACCTCCCGGGGACAGCGCCTTCTTTGACGAAAAGCATGGACGGCCGGGCCGGTGGACCGCGATCTTTTCCTCGTTCTTCGCCCCTGCTACGGTTCCCGGCTCCTGCCTGGTCGGCGCGACGCCTCCTGCCTTCCGCCCATACTTCGCGAAAACCCCCTTCGAAAACCCCCTTAAACGATTATAGACGGGAGGAAGACATGAGAATATGGCTTGGAAAAAGGCGGTTTGCGCCATATGGGCGCCCAGCGTCGAGAGGCGGCCGCCGGTAAAGCGTGAGCCGTTGCCGCGCAAGGGGCGCGGCCGCCACGGAGAAAGCGGTATGCGGATACGCATGCGGCGTTCCGCTTTGCCCTGCAGTATGGGCTCCAGAGCTTATAATGGAATCATCTGGTTACGGCCTTGATCTCGGAGGGAAGCGATGAAGGCGCTGCGTGACTTCTTCGCCGGCATGCGCGGCCGCGTTTTCCTGGTCATCCTCCTGGCCGGAACCACGGCGGGGTTCCTGGTCGGCCTCGCCTCCTACCGCATCGCGCACAACTCCCTCAAGGAGCAGGTATATGAGAACCTCACCAACATCAGCCACGATATAGAGCTGGTGGCCGAGGAGGTGTGGGTCCCCACCCTGGAGCGCCAGATGAGCATGATCGCGGGAGCGGCGGAGATCCTTTACCGCTCCGACCCCACTTTCAAAGATGCGGAGAAGGATCTTGCGGAGGCGGGGATAAAGATACCCGGCATCAGGCGCCTCAACATCTTCCTGCCCAACGGCTACCTCGTCGCCAGCTCCGACCCCGAATACAGGTCCGGCAGGGTCGAGGGGCTGCAGGGGCTGGAGGCGGGGGAGACGGCGGTTATCCCCTTTCGCCTGGTGGGAGAGCCGCCGGCGCAGGAAAAAGTGATGACCGTGGCCGCGCCCATGGTCCTGGAGGGACGAGTGACGGCGATCATAGCCGGGGACATCACCCCCGAGGGAGTGAGCGGCGTCATGGGTTCCCTGCGCGTGGGGGTTTTCGGGGAGGCTTACCTGGTCAACTCCAGCCGCCAGCTCATCACCCTTCCGCCCCGGGCGGGAGAGGACTCTGGCCTGGAGATCCTCGGGGCGGCCCTTGATACCGAGGGGGTAAGGAGGGCGGCGGCGGGGGAGAGCGGGGTTAGCGAGTATCCCAACTACGAGGGGCGCCGGGTGGTGGGGCACTATGCCTGGCTGGAGGACCTGGATTGGGGCCGGGTGGTGGAGGAGGACGCGGCGCAGGCCTT
>JACVJD010000041.1 GCA_015711825.1 Candidatus Solincola daggyaiensis | reverse complement strand
GCGGACCTGGAGATCCGGGGCGAGGGATCGCTGTTCGGAACGCGCCAGTCGGGCATTTCCGATCTCAGGGTGGCGCGGCTTACAAGGGACTTCCGTCTGCTCAAGCTGGCGCGCGCCGACGCCGTAGCCCTGGTGGAACGCGACCCGCGCCTCTCAAAACCCGAGAACTCCCTGTTGCGGCTGGAAGTGGGGGAGCGTTTCGGGGATATCCTGGACTGGCTTTTCCACGCCTGAGCCGCGCCGCCGCTCCTTGGTGAAGCCGCAACCCTGGCTCAGAGAGCGCGATCGCGCTCCTCACCCTCGTCTCTAATGGCCGGAAGAGGGATAATGTTCTCTGAACCACCACTCTATCATCCCACGGTGCTATGATCATGGCTATGAACCGGTCGCTTCATCGACATTCGGGACCTGAGAGAGATAACGGGAAAGGCTTTGTTGGGAATGGCGCCAAGGGAAGCGAGGCTGTGTCTTTCCCGCATCGCGATTGGAAGTGAGGGGCCTCGAGGGTTTCGGCTCGATACGGGAGCGTGCGACCATCGCCATGGCGCAAGCGTGCCGTCCATGGATGCCGGGGCGAGGGGCCTTGGAGGGAGGCATGGAAAGGCCGGGTTTTATTAATCTTATCGCTGTATGTCGCCGTGCAGGGGGAGGGTAATGGCGATAGGGTCTGGGAAAGCAAGACTGCCGTTGACGGCGGCGCTTGCCTGTATCCTGATCGCCTCGCTTGCGCAGGCCGCGGCGGCGTCCGGCGGGGAGCAGGGTAGAGGGCCGCGGATCATGCGGGTTATGGCGCCGTCGGGAAGCGATGTGGGCAGGGACGCGGTGATCGCGCTCTCGTTCGACCGCCCCATGGATCTCCGCAGCCTGGCGGATTCCGCCTCTTTCGAGCCACCCGTGCCCTTCGCGGTTTCGGGTGAAGCCGAGGTGCTGATAGTGCCGGTGAACCTGCTTTCTCCGGCCGTGAGCTACACCTTCCGTATCCAGGCGGAGGGCGCGCGCGACCTATGCGGCGCCGAGCTTTCGCAAGGGCTGGAGATCGCCTTCACCACCCGCAGCGATGTCATGGAGATAGAGGTCCCCTCCTTCGCCTATGAAGGGCCGGTGATCGAGGGGTCCGAGCCCCAAGGCGTGGCCAGCGCCATCGGCTTCGGGGTGGGGCATTATCCCGGCACGGGTCGCCCCGGCCGTGGAAACCTGGTGCTTCTGGCTCATGCCAGCGGGTTGGTGGACTTTCCCTTCAACCGCCTTTTCGACCTCGTGGAGAACGATGAAATACGCATTACCTACGGGGGAAGGCGCTATACCTACCGCATGGAACAAAGTTTGGTGGTGCGCGATTCGGAGATGTGGATAATCGACCCCACGCCGCGCGCGGTGATCACCTTTTTCGTATGCTGCGCCGAGGATGGGAAGCTCTCCCCCACTTTTCACCCCCCGTACCGCTATGTGGTCAGGGCCGCGATCGGAGGCGCGCTGCCGTGAGGTCGTCGCGGTTGGCGTAGAATATGGGCATGAGGATAATAGCAGGCGAGGCAAAGGGAAGGCACATCAAAGCCCCCCGCGGTCGCCTCACGCGGCCCATGCGGGATTTCGTGCGCGAGGCGGTGTTCAGCATGCTGGGGGAGAGGGTCGAGGGAGCCGAGGTGTTGGACCTCTTCGCAGGAAGCGGGTCCCTGGGCTTGGAGGCCTTGAGCCGCGGCGCTTCCGGGGCGGTGTTCGTGGACCGCGGTGGAGAGCCGTGCCGCATTATTCGGGAGAATCTGGATATGCTCGGGATGGCCGGAAGGGGATGGGTGGTAAGGGCGGACATACTCGATTACCTGCGCAAATCCGCCGGCAAGCGGCCGCCCTTCAATTTGATTTTTATAGACCCACCCTATAGAATTGACTTGCGATACCGGCAGGAGATGCTTAAAAGGCTGGCCGAAGGGGGGTTTCTGGCGCCTTCTTCGGTGGTGATAATGGAGGCTCCACTGCGGAGCGCAACCCCGCTTCCGCCGAGGGGTATGAGGCACCTGGAGAGGCGGAGGTACGGGGAGACCGCGGTGGATGTTTATGTAAAAGAGGAAAATGCTGTAAAACCGGGGAAGGAGGGTTGCAGCGAGCCATGACCGTCGCCATCTGTCCCGGCACCTTCGACCCCATAACCTGTGGGCATCTGGACGTAATCAGCAGGGCCCGAAGGTACTTCGACCGTTTCATCGTGGCCGTGGCAGCCAACCCCTACAAGAAGCCCCTATTCACCCTGGAGGAGAGGGTGGAGATGCTGCGCAAGGTGACGGCGGGCATGGACAACGTGGAGGTGGCTTCCTTCGACACCCTGCTGGTCGATTTCGCCCGCGAGGTGGAGGCGACGGCGATCGTCAAGGGGCTTAGGGCCATAAGCGATTTCGAATACGAGTTCCAGATGGCGCAGATAAACCAGGCCATGGATGAGAAAGTGGAGACCTTCTTCGTGATGGCCAACCCGGAATACACCTTTATCAGCTCCAGCGCGGTGCGGGAGGTGGCCTGCTACGGTGGATCCATCGCCGGCCTGGTGCCGGAGGAGATAGAGGGGGAGTTGATGGAGATGTTCGCGAGAAAATTCGAGAAGTTGAGGAAAGGGGCGGTCTAGATGGACGTCTTCCAACAACTTGATCGTATAGAGGATCTCATCGTTTCCAGCAAGCACGTCCCTTTCTCGTCCTCGGTGATGATCAACGAAACCGAGATCTTCGAACTGCTGGACGAGTTTCGCAGCTCTTTGCCCGAGGAGCTCAAGCAAGCACGCTGGATGGTCAAGGAAAAGCAGGAGCTCATGGAGGAGGCTCGCAAAGAGGCGGAGAGGATCCGCGAGGAGGCGCAGGAGGAGCGCAGCCGCCTCGTCGAGGAGACGGAGATCATCAAAACGGCGCGGGCCGAAGCGGAACGGATCGTTGAGGAGGCACAGGCACAGGCGCGGGAGATAAGGCTGGAGGCCGAGGATTACGCCGACGAGCGCTTGGCCAACCTCGAGGTCACCTGCTATAAGCTCCTGGAAGTCATTAAGCGGGCGCGTGAGAGGTTGCAGGGACCGCCGGAGCAGGAAGAGGCGAAAGAGGATTTCGACCTGGAATAAGTAAGCGAACGGGAATGCCGTCTATGGCGGGCTCACAAAGGACTTGAGCGCAATCGACCGTGTGAGGTCGCCGCAACACAAATCTCTGTCGTGCACTTTCCGACTGGTGATCTAATATATCGCCACTTGCGATAACAGGCCATGAACGCGCGATGCTCCCACTTCGATATGAACGCCCTTCCCGCGGTCGCGACGAGGGGATGGAGATCCCATGGGGCGCCTGCAAGCATGCGGCCGGATGGAGATGCTTCGAGGAGCTGAAGAGGATGAGCGAGACACCCTTCGAGAGACGGTTGAGAGTCCCCGTAACCAACCTGCAGAAAAAGGTGTTCTCAAGGGAGAGGATCACCTTGTCCCTGCAGGCGCGGGTGGGGGAGGAAGGTGTGGTTTATACGGGCGACCAGGGCGATCTCCGCCTGGAGGCCTGGTTGGAGAGCAGCCCGGACGGCATCCGGGTCAAGGGAAGGATCGAGGGAACCATAAACATGCACTGCACCCGTTGCCTGGAGGAATACCGACATCGCTTGGACATTCCCGTGGACGAGTTCTACCGGCGTCCCGGGCTGGGAGGGGTGGGGTCGGAGGTAGGGAAGCTGCGCGATATCGATATGGTCGAGGATGATGATTATATCGTCCACGAGGGGATGGTCGATCTCAACCTGCTTGTGAACGACAACATCATGACCGGTCTTCCCATCAAGCGCCTTTGCGACGAGGCATGCCGTGGGCTCTGCCCCAGATGCGGCGAGAACCTGAACCGGGGTGCCTGCGAGTGCGGGGAGGAGGAGATCGACCCACGCCTGGAGGTTTTGAGGGAGTTGCTGGAACGCGACGGCGAGGAGTAGGGCCGCGGTCACCCGCCAAATACTCGCGCGCTTGACCGCATATGGGCCCGCGCTTATACTCTGGTGGAGCCGGGAAGGTAATAGACGAGGTAAACGGTTTTACGGAGGCCGAAAATGGCGGTTCCCAAGCGCAAGAAGTCGAGGTCGCGTACCTCTTCCAGGCGTTCGCGCTGGGGTTTGCAGGCTCCCCCGAAGTCGGAATGCCCGCAGTGCCATTCCCCCAAACTGCCCCATAGGGCTTGTCCCAACTGCGGCACCTACAACGGCCGGGAGATCCTGGAGACGGAATAGGCTTATCTCGGCCTTGAAGAGCGCGCTTGAGGGCTATCAAGCGGCTGATGCGGTCGTACAAGCCGGTAGAGTTTTCGTCGGATACCGTGCGTGGCGCGGTGAACTGATGGGGAGTCTTTTTCGGGGGCGGAAACGGCGGACATCCTGGAGGTTGCGGGATCAACGTGGATGGCGCGCAAAGAGTTACCTTGGCTCTTGATGCCATGGGGGGCGATAATGCTCCCGAGGCGACGGTAAGAGGTGCCCTTGACGCCAGAGACGAGCTCGGTCTTGAGGTGCTGTTGGTGGGAGACGAGTCGGCACTGCGTGGCGTCCTGGCCAGGGAGGGTCGCGGGGAGCTGGAGATCGTTCACGCTCCCGATAGGGTGGAGATGCACGAGGAGGGGGCTTGGGCGGTACGTGACCGCGGCGAATCCTCGGTGGTGAAGGCTGCTGAGGAGGTGCGCGAAGGGAAGGCGCAGGCCATGGTCTCGGCGGGCAACACCGGCGCAGCCATGGCGGCGGCCTTTTTCTCATGGGGCCGTATCAAGGGAGTGAAGCGGCCGGCGGTGGCGGTGGTGTTGCCCCCTGCGCAGGCGCCGAAACTGCTTCTCGACGCCGGGGCCAACGCGGATTGCCGCCCCGAGCATCTCCGGGAGTTCGCGCTCCTGGGGAGCGCCTACGCTTCCCTGCGCTTCGGGCTGGACCGGCCCAGGGTGGGGTTGCTCAATATCGGAGAAGAGGACTCCAAGGGAAACGAGCTGGCGCGGGAAGCGCACCGTCTGCTGCGCTCCGAGTCCAGAATACGCTTTGTCGGAAACCTCGAGGGCAGGGATCTCGCTTCCGATAAGGCTGACGTGGTGGTCACGGACGGGTTCACCGGGAACGTCGCTCTCAAGGTGATAGAGGGAGTGGCGTCCATGATCACCGGACGGCTGTTGGAAAATCTCTCTTCCCTTGCGGAGGAGGAGTTGAAGCCCGTCCTACCCGCCCTCATGTCCCTGCGCGGCGAGCTGGATTACCGTGTCGTCGGGGGGGCGCCGCTTCTGGGAGTGAGGGGAATATGCATCATCGCCCATGGCCGGTCCGATGCGGCGGCGATCAAGAATTCCCTCCGCGTGGCGGCGGAGGCGGTGAGGTCGCGTCTGGTGGAGAACACCGAGGGCCTGCTGGCGCCGGGAAACTGAGGCGGGAGATGTTCCTGAGGCGTAGGAGAAAAGGTGAAAAGCCCGAGACGGCGAGGGGGCCTGTGGAGGAAGCCCTCGACATCACCTTTAAGGATAAGGAATTGCTCAGGAGGGCGTTGACCCACCGCTCCTACGCGCACGAGCAATCCCTCCCACCCGGACATACCTACGAGAGGCTGGAGTTCCTGGGTGATGCGGTGCTCGACGTGGTGATATCCGAGTACCTCTACCGCAGGCACGCGGAGCTGGACGAGGGGGAACTCACCCGCATCCGTTCCTACCTGGTGAACATGAACTCTCTGGCCGAGGCGGCCAGAGGCATGGGGCTGGGGGAGCACCTTTACCTCAGCCGAGATGAGAGAGCGGATAGAGGAGAGGATAAATCCTCCATCATCGCCGATGCGCTGGAGGCCTTAATAGGGGCGGTTTATCTGGATCGGGGCCTGGATGAGGCGGAGCGGGTCTGCCTGCGCATCTTCGGTGAGAAGCTGGAAGAGGCGGTCTCGGGAAAGCTCGATTACGACTACAAGTCGCAATTGCAGGAGTTGCTGGTCAAGGAAAGGGGCTTGCTGCCGCGTTATCGCCTGCGGGAGGAGGGCCCGGACCATCGCAAGGTTTTTCACGCCACCGTTTACGCGGGAGATAAGCGGCTGGGTTGGGGAAGCGGCAACTCAAAGAAAGAGGCGGAACAGGAGGCGGCACGCGAGGCGTTGCGCAAGCTGGGCGCCGGCTGAGAGCGTCGCCGCGAGGCGGAAAAGGGGGTACGGGATGGCTGGAATAGGGATAGTAACGGACTCGACGGCGTATCTTGACCAGGACTACGTCGAGAAACATGACATCAAGGTGGTTCCGCTGAAGGTGATCATGGATGAGGTGTCATACCGCGAGGGGGTGGATATCGACAACGACGAGTTCTACCGGCGCTTGCAACAGCCGGGGACCTTTCCCACCACCTCGCAGCCTTCCGCCGGCGAGTTCCTGGAGGCCTACCGCGAGATGGCGGAACGGTATGATAAGTTGATCAGCATACACATAAGCGCGGGCATCAGCGGCACATGCGAATCGGCGCGCTCCGCCGCTTCCGAGATGGGAGACTATCCTATAGAGGTCATTGATTCCCGTTTCACCGGCATCCAGCTCATGATGTTCGTGCAGGAGCTGGTGAAGGCCAGGGACGAGGGAAAGAGCATGGAGGACCTGCTTTCGCTGGCGGAGCGCATCATCAGCCAGAGCCACCTCATGTTCTGCGTGGACACCCTCGAATACCTGCACCGCGGCGGCAGGATAGGAGGGGCCCAGGCCCTGATGGGCTCCATGTTGCGCATCAAGCCCATCCTCTTCATCGACGGCACCATTGATGCCCTGGACAAGGTTCGCGGCAGCGGCAAGGCCCTTGACCGCCTGGTGGAGCTGGCGGTGGAGAAGGCGGAGGGAAGAAAGGTTCAGGTGGGCTTGACCTATGTGAGGGACACCGAGCGCCTGGAAGAGCTGCGCGCGAAGGTAAAAAAAGCCCTCGACTGCGACCCGGAGGCCATAGCGGTAAACGAGACCGGGCCGGTGATCGGCTCGCACGTGGGCCCCGGCACGGTGGGAGTCGGGTTCTTCCCCGTGGAGTAGGTTGCTCGCGAAGGGCGCACGCTCGCCTCACCAGGGCCCTTTGGGGCCCTTTCTTGTTGCGTTACGCGACGACCTTGCTCCCTGGAAGGGAAGCCGTAGGGGGAAGGTGAAGGGCGGAGATAAGAAGAAAGATTATTGCAAACACATGTGAGCAAGACGCCTAAAGGTTGACAGGAGAGCAATAGAAAGATGTACCTGAAGACGTTGAGTGCGCGCGGGTTCAAGTCCTTCGCGGACAAGGTGACCCTCGAGTTCGAGCCGGGCATCTCCGTGATCGTGGGTCCCAACGGCAGCGGCAAGAGCAACGTCGCGGACGCCGTGCTTTGGGTTTTGGGGGAGCAAAGCCCGCGCAATCTGCGCGGGTCCAAGATGGAGGACGTTATTTTCGCGGGAAGCGCCACCAGGCAGCCCATGAGCATGGCCGAGGTGTCGTTGTCCCTGGACAACAGCAACCGCGACCTCCCGCTTGATTTCCCTGAGGTGGTTGTGACCAGGCGCATCTACCGCACGGGGGAGAGCGAGTACCTTCTCAACAAGACTCCCTGTCGTCTCGTGGATATCCAGGAGCTTTTGTCCGACCTGGGAGTGGGAAGGGAGCTCACCGCGGTGATCGGGCAGAATCGCTTGGAGAGCATCCTGCGCAGCCAACCCGAGGACCGCCGCAGTTTCATCGAGGAGGCGGCAGGTCTGCGCAAGCACCGCCGGCGAAAGGAAAAAGCCCTACGCAAGATCGATGGTGTGGAGCGAAACCTGGTGCGCATAAAGGACATCATGTCCGAGGTGAACAAGCAGTTGAGGCCGCTGGAAAGGCAAGCCAGACAGGCGCAGGAGTACCAGGACCTTACCGCGCGCATACGTGACCTTTCCATACGCATCCTGGTGGCCGAGATGCAGGAGCTGAAGGGTCAGTGGGAGAACCGGCGCGAGGAGGAGGAGAGGCTGGCGCAAGATCTGGAGGAGGTCGCGGCGGCGACATCGCAAGCGCGGTGCAGGATGGGCGAGGTGGAGGAAGAGGTCAGAAGGCTGCGCGCCGAACTCGATGCCTGCAGGGACCGTGAGATGAGATTGGTATCGCTGGGAGAGAGGCTGCGCGCGTGCGAAAGCCTGGGCGAGGAGCGCCTGAAGCTCTACGCCGCCCTGGGAGGGGATGTCTCATACCGCGAGGGTTGGAGGTCGCGTCGCGAGATCACGGCAACCCGGGTGGCGGAGCTCGAGGAGGAAAGGAAACGCGCGGAGGAGGAGCTGGCGGAGCTGAGAGAAAGGGTAGCGCGCCTCGAAGAGGAGCGTGCCAAGGCCTTATCGGCGTGGGGGCAAGCACGCCAAGAGAGGGACGGTTGCAGGCGTGCCCTGGAGGAATTAAGGGAGCGTAAACGGCGCGCTGAAGGAGAGGCCGCAAAACTGAGGGAGAAAGCGGAAGCCCTGCGATGCGAGGCCGAAAAGCTGAAAGCGAGGAGCGATGAGCTGCAGGGCGAGCTGGAGAGGAATCGGGTGGAGGAGAGGGGGAAAGCGGCGGAAGCGGAAAGGCTGGCTGCGCGCCGCGAGGAACTCGCCGCCGCCCTGGAGGAGACGCGAGGGAACATCCATCGCTTTCGGGAGGATGCCGAGTCCGTGGCGCGCATGCAGCGGCGCTCCTTCCAGGAAGAGGCTCTGGTCGTCGCCAGGCTGAGAGCGCTGCAGGAGGTGTTTACGTCCCGTATAGACTACGCCGCGGCTGCCTCCAGGGTGCTGGACGAGGCGGAGAACATCCCCGGCGTAGTGGGCATGCTCCTTCACCGTATCAGGGTGGATGAGAGATGGGAGAGAGCGCTGGAGTCCTTCCTCGGGCCCTGGCTGTTCAGCGTGGTGACGCGCGACCTGCAATCGGCCGTGGAGGCCGTTCGCATGCTGAAAAGGAACGAGGACGGCTACTGCGTCTTCCTGCCCCTATCGGAACTGGCGGCAGCCGAGAAGCCCGAGAGGAAGAACCTCGCCCGCATCGCAGGGGGGGTGCCGGCCCTGGAGGTGGTGGAGGGGGAGGTGGAGATCGCGCCCGCTCTTGAACATCTGCTGGGCGACGTGGTGTTGTGCTCCACCCTGGAGGAAGCGACGGCAGGGGCGGAAGCATATCCCACCCTCACCTTCGTGACCCTGGAGGGGGACGTGGTGGCGCCGCGGCGCGCCGTCAAGGGCGGAGCCCGCCCGCGAAGTCCCTTCCACGTCATCGCCTGCAGGCGAGAGATCGAGCAGTTACAGGAGATGCTCGATCTGTGCGACGAGGAGTCAGTGTCGCTGGAGGTGCGGCGAAAAAGCGCTCTGTCCACCCTGGCGGGCCTGGAGAAGGAAGCCGAGGCGTTGTCCGCGGAGATGGGAGAGGTGCAGGCAAGGCGACGTGAGCTGGAGCAGGAGAGAAAAGCGCTGGCCCACCGCCGGGAGGAAGCGGAAGGGGAGGCGAAGGCCTCCCTGGAGCATGCCGCCGCCCTGGAGGGTGAAGCGGAGGGGCTGGAACGAAAAAGCGGCGAGCTCGAGGGCGAGATCTCCGCTCTGGCGCGCGAGGAGGAGGATGCGGAAAAACGCCTGCGTGAGCGCGAGGAGGAGATGGCAAGGCTGCGCGAGAAAGAGCGCGGGCACGATGCCGCGAGGCAGGAATCGAAGGCCGGCGTGGCCTCTCTCGAAGAACGCCTCAGCAACCTTGACGCCAGGCTGGAGGAGTTGAGATCGGAGCTGGATGCGCCCGCGCTGCCGGGAAGGGAGGAGCTGGCCAGGCTGGCAAAAAGGCAGGAGAGGATCCTGTCCCTGGCCAGTGAGCTCATAGCCATCCACGGCGCCATGGCCACCCGCTGTGGGGAGAAGGAAGGGGAGAAGAGGCGGGAGCTTCAGGTGAGGGAAAAAGAGCTGGAGCAGCTACGGGAGAGGCTGACGGAGCTGGGGAAGCGAGAGGAGGAGCTGCGGGAGCTCTCCCACCACCGCGACCTGGCGGCTGCCCAACTCAAGATGCGCGTGGACATGCTGGTGCAGCGCCTTCTTGACGAGCACAAGATGCACATCGAGACGGCGATCGCCGATTACCTGCCGCATAGGCCGGTAGCGGAGATGCGAGAGGAGTGCGAGCGCCTGGAGAGGAGAAGGGAAGCGCTGGGCCAGGTTAACCTCATGGCGGTGGAGGAGCACCGATCCCTGCAGGAGCGATACGATTTCCTGGTCGCCCAGGTGGAGGACTTGCGGGAGAGCAAGGCGTCCCTTCAGAAGGTGGTGCGCGCCATCGACCGCGAGATCATGCGCATCTTCCGAGAGACCTTCGACGAGGTCAACCGCCACTTCCAGGAGCTGTTCGAGAAGCTCTTCCCCCAAGGAAGGGCGGAGCTTGTCCTCTCCGATCCCACCGATCTCCTCAACACCGGGGTGGATATCGAGGCGCAGCCGCGAGGAAAGCGCCTGAAGAAGCTTTCCCTGCTCTCCGGCGGCGAGACCGCCCTTATATCCTTGGCCTTCCTCTTCGCCCTCTTCAAGACGCGCCCCAGCCCCTTCTATTTTCTCGACGAGGTGGAGGCGGCCCTGGACGACGTCAACCTGCACCGCTTCCTGGATATGCTCAAGGGATTCAAGGGGGATTCGCAGCTCATCGTGATCACCCACCAGAAACGCACTATGGAGATAGCGGACATACTCTACGGCGTCTCCATGCAGGCCACGGGCGTGTCGCGCGTGGTCAGCCAGCGGCTGGACGATGCGGAACGCCTGCCCCGCACCGGCACCGCCTGAGCGTCACGGCGGGAGGACAAAGCCGCTCTGCCCTTTTACTTGCGGGGAGCAAGGACGCCCTCCATGGCTTAATGCACGGAAGATCCCCGGCCGACGCGAGCGCTCATGAAGATGAAGGCAGGATATGGGGCGAACGGCCGGAGGGCAGGAGCGCGGAGCATGAGACTACGACCGCATGTTGATGGGATATTGCGGGGAGGAGAAAAGGCGGATGGTGGAACCGGGCGTGCAAAAGGGGATATGAGCATCGGCGGCCTTCCGGGTAATATTTAAAGGCGGAGGAGATCGCGGGCATGGGAAACCATGGCGGGAGGAAAGCGGAGGTATGTGAGCGGGAAGGCGGATATGAGCGAGGACAAAGAGCTTAAGAAACGCGAGCGAGAGGAAAAGAAGCGGCGCGCCAGGGAAGAAAAAGAGCGCCTGAGGGCGGAGAGGAAGGAGGAGAAAGAGCGTAGGAAACGCGAGAAAACCCAGGCTTTGCAGGAACTCCGGGAGCTGCCCGAGATCGCGGAAGGGGAGGGGGAGGCCGTCATCTGTGCCCCTTTCGTCGAGGAGGAGCCCCGCGAAGAGGCGACGGGAACCGCGCGGAAGGAGCATGGCGAGCTGGTGGCCGACCGCGAAGCGGCCGTCCCGGCTGTCTTCGAGGAGCGCGAGGAAGATGCCGCCACGAGAGAGCCTTCGTCTCCCCAGGTCGACGCCATAGGGGTAGAGGCCTTTCCGAGGGTGCCGGAAGTAGAGGAGGAAAGAGAGACGGCCGGGGAGCGGGAGAGCTGGCTCTTCCGTCTGCGCAAGGGTCTGAGCAAGTCACGCGTCAACTTCATGGCTCCCCTGTCTAAAGCGTTGGCGACACGCCGCTTCGACGATGCTTTCTGGGAGGAGGTCGAGGACATCCTGGTGGGAGCCGATGTGGGCATGGAGATGACCATGGCCATGGTGGACAGGTTCAAAGAACGCATGGCGAAGGAGAAGGTGAAAGACGCGGAGTCCTTCCTGGAGCTCTTCCGAGAAGTGCTGGCGGAGTCGCTGGAGGCGGGAGAGGCCGGGTTGCGCTTCTCCGCATCCGGGCCCAGCGTGGTCATGGTAGTAGGCGTCAACGGCACCGGCAAGACAACCACCATCGCCAAGCTCGCGCACCTGCTGCGCGGCGAGGGCAAACGCGTCATCCTGGCGGCGGGGGATACCTTCCGGGCCGCCGGTATCGAGCAGCTGGAGGTCTGGGGCGAGAGGGTGGGGGTGCATACCGTGAAGCACCGGCAAGGGGCGGACGCGGCAGCGGTGGTGCACGACGCGGTGGAATCGGCGCGAGCGCGAGGGGTGGACGTGGTGATCGTCGATACGGCGGGCCGCCTTCACACCAAGGTCAACCTCATGGAGGAGTTGAGGAAGATCAAGCGCGTGGCGGAGAGGAGCGCGGAGGTCACGGAGACCCTGCTGGTGATCGACGCCACCACGGGCCAGAACGGCCTCATCCAGGCGCGACAGTTCGGGGAGGCGGTGGATGTCACCGGGGTGGTGCTCACCAAGCTGGACGGCACCGCCAAGGGGGGCATCGTGGTGGCCATCGTGCACGAGCTCGGGATACCCATCAAGTTCATCGGTGTGGGGGAGGGTTTGGAGGACCTGCACGCCTTCGACCCCCGGGAATTCGCCCAGGCTCTTCTCGCTCCCGTGCCCTAGGCGACTGGGGAGCGGGCTCGGACCTGGGTCGAGATCGCAGACCTGGTTTATAATCCAAGCCCTTTCCGTCGACATGATCATAAGGCGTGAGGGAGCGGGCAGAACAAACAAGCGCGGGCAGCGGCCCATGCTTTTTGCGTCAATGGCTCTTCTTAATCCACCTCCTTTCGCTCGATAAACGGACAAGCGCGGTAGCGGTTCCCGCTCCATGCCTTGCCCACCAAGACGAGGAAAAGGCTCATCGGCCGCGAGGCGCGTCAAGTGACTTGCGCTTAGAGGGGAAGAGCCAGGCCTGGCCCAAGGGGGCAGGGATGTGACGACCGCCTGTGGTTTTTTTGGAACCCCCTTGATCGTAAAATGGCCCTTGGGGGTGATTTGATATCGTTTTGGTACCGATATAATAGATATAATATATAGAGCCTGCAAGGCTGTTGCTGCCGTGAGATGAGGCGTAGGGGCGAGTGATAGGGCGACGTCGGCAAGGTGCCAGACCATTCGATCTCATTCCCGTTTGGCCGATGCGTCCGCCTCGCTTCTCGCAAGGGAAGTTGTGACGGTTGAAGGACGAAGCGCGTAGCGGAAAAGAAAAGAAGGGCCGTAAACGGCGCGGGGGCGAAGCGCATAGCGGGAACGGCGGCGGTGCGCCCATGGGTTCGGAAGGCTCTAAGGGGAACGAGCCCGGAAGCGGGTTCCTGCGCATCGTGCTGGAAAACCTCAACGACGTCGTCTTCGCCTTGGATATAAACGGGGTCTTCACCTACATCAGCCCGGCCATCGAGGCGCTCTCGCACTACAGCGTGGAGGAGGTGGTGGGAAGGCCCTTCGTCGACTTCATCCACCCCGACGATCTCCAAGGCCTTTTTTCCAGCCTTGGGCGCACCCTGGATGGAAGGTTGGAGACCTACGAGTTCAGGGTGATCGACAAGAACGGCGAGACGCGATACGTGAGGACGAGCAGCCGGCCCATCATGGAAGACGGCGAGGCAAGGGGCCTGGCGGGGGTGATGACCGACGTGACCGCGACCCGCTCCGCCGAGGACGAGGCGCGCATGCTCAAGGCCGTATGCGAGAACGCCAATTTCGGCATCGCGGTGGCGGACCTGGAGGGAAAACTGATCTTCATCAACGGATATTTCGCCCTCTCCCACGGCTACCGGCCCGAGGAGATACGGGGCGCGAACCTCTCCGTTTTCCACAACCGCGAGCAGATGCGGGAGGTCGAGGAGATAAACCGCCGCCTTCGCGAGGAAGGAAGATACGACGCGCTGGAGGTCTGGCATGTCCGCAGGGACGGGACGGCCTTTCCCATGCTCATGAACGGCGTGTTGATCAAGGACAAGGACGGGGAACCGCGCTACATAGCCGCCACCGGCATCGACATCACCCGCAGAAAGGAGTGGGAGAAGGCGCTGCTGGAGTCCGAGGAACGCTACCGCGATCTCTTCGAGAACGCCGGCGACCTCATCCAGAGCGTGGATCCCGAGGGACGTTTTCTGTACGTGAACCGGGCCTGGCTGGAGACGCTGGGTTACGAGAGGGACGAAGTGAGGGAACTGAACCTCTTCGACATCGTCCACCCCCGTTACCGCGCGTACTGCAATGAGCTGTTCGAGCGCGTGCTGCAAGGCGAGGAGGTGGAGGTGACGGAGGTGGTGTTCCAGGCCAAGGACGGCGGGGAGGTCATCCTGGAAGGGAAGAACAATTGCCGCTTCGAGCAGGGACGCCCGGTGAGCACCCGCAGCATCTTCAGGGATATAACCGCGCGGCGGCGCGCGGAAGAGGAACTGAAAAGATACCGTGAACAGCTTGAGGAACTGGTGGAGGCGCGTACCCTGGAGATCATGTCCGCCAACGAGAGGTTGCGCGAGGAGATCGCCGAGCGCGCAAAGATGCAGGAGGAGCTGCGGAGGAAGAACGAGGAACTGGAGGCTTTCGCCCACACCGTTTCCCACGACCTGCGCGGTTCCCTTGCGGTGATCTGCGGGTTTTCTGAGACCGCGTTACAAGCGGCGCGCGCCGGCGAGGTGTCGGAGGTGGAGGAGTGCCTGGAGTGCGTCAAGGAAGCGGCAGGTCGCATGGACGCTTTTATGTATTCCCTCCTCACCTATGCCCAGATGGGTTGGGCGGGCGACTATGATGCCACGGCGGAAGCGGGCGCGGTGCTCCGCGAGGTTCTGTTCGAGCGGGATTCCGAGATCAAGGCGGCGGGCGTGGAGGTAAGGGTCAGAGACCCCCTGCCCGTGGTGAGGGCCGACGCGGTGAGGCTATACCAGGTTCTCAACAACCTGGTGGGAAACGCGCTCAAATATCGCTGCCGAGAGGCCGTCCCTCAGCTGACGGTGGATTGCCGGGAGCGCGGCGGAATGGCGGTCTTCTGCGTGCGCGATAACGGCATCGGGATTCCCCCGCAAGAGCACGAGAACATCTTCCGTCCCTTTGCGCGCTGTTGCGGACCGGAATATCTGGGGTTGGGCATCGGCCTTGCCACCGTGAAGCGGGCGGTGGAGGGATGGGGCGGCGAGGTCTGGGTGGAATCGAGCCCCGGCGAGGGCAGTTCCTTCTATTTCAGCGTCCCCCTGGCATGATCTCGGGACTCACAAGGCAATCATCGCAAAAGAAACAACAGGCAACCGGCTTGGGCGATCCCTCCTTTTCCCCGGCATGACCTCGGGGCTCGCGGGACAAGGGTGCCGGCGGAGGCAAGGACCCTGCTCCGGAGGATGAGCGAGGATGACGCTTTCCTCGCCGAGTCGCAGACCTTACGAGGGGTCAAGGGTTGTAGGAGAGAGAAGGTAAAGCGAGCGTTATGGAGACATGAGCGCATGTTTCACGGTGCGGATGAGGTGATGATGTCAAGGGACCGAGGGCGTGCGATCTCACCGCTAGTCGCCTTTCGTAAAGGCCTTGAGGAGGCCGGTTTTTGACATAACCTGGGCTTTCCGATAATTTAAATTATTTAGTGATAAAAAGAAGGCGAAAAAGGCGTCGCGGGGGCGCATGGCCGCTAAGGCGCTCACGAGACGTGGAACGAGAGGCCGAAAGCATATGTTCGATAATCTGAGCGACCGGCTTCAGGATATCTTCAAGCGCCTGCGCGGACACGGCAAGCTGTCCGAGAAGCAGGTGGAGGAGGTGATGCGGGAGATACGGCTGGCCCTCCTGGAGGCGGACGTCAACTTCAAGGTGGTAAAGGAGTTCATCGCGCGGGTGCGGGAAAGGGCGGTGGGGCAGGAGGTGTTGCGTTCCCTCACCCCCGCCCAGCAGGTGATAAAGATCGTCAACGAGGAGCTGACGGAGCTCTTGGGGAGCGCCAACGAGCGCATCGACTTCGGTGGACGTCTACCCGCCTCCGTGATGCTGGTGGGGCTGCAGGGCTCGGGAAAGACCACCGCCACCGCGAAGCTGGCGGCGCACCTGAAGAACCAGGGTCGTCACCCCATGATGGTGGCGGCGGATATCTACCGTCCCGCCGCCATAGACCAACTGGAGAAGCTGGGTCAACAAGTGGGTATAGAGGTTTACGCCGATCGCGGCGCCAAACCCGAGGACATCGTGGCGGCGGGCCTTAAAAAGGCGGAGAAAGAGGGGCTGGACACGGTGATCATCGACACCGCCGGCCGACTGCACATCGATGACCAGATGATGCAGGAGCTGGTGCGTATAAAGAAAAAGCACCCACCCAGTGAGACCCTGCTGGTGGTGGACGCCATGACCGGACAGGACGCCGTGAATGTGGCGCAGACCTTCGTGGAGAGGGTCGGGGTTGACGGCGTTATCCTCACCAAGCTCGACGGCGACGCCAGGGGAGGGGCGGCTCTCTCCATCAAGACGGTCACCGGGAAGCCCATCAAGTTCGCCAGCGTGGGAGAGAAGATGGGCGACCTTGAGCCCTTCTACCCCGACCGCATGGCCTCACGCATCCTGGGCATGGGGGACATGCTGACCCTCATCGAGAAGGCGCAGGCCACATACGACGAGAAGAAGGCCCAGGAGCTGGAACGCAAGCTGCGCAAGCAGCAGTTCACCCTGGAGGATTTCCTGGACCAGATGCACCAGCTTAAGAAGATGGGGCCCTTGGACCAGATCCTGGGAATGATCCCCGGCATCTCCTCTTCCAAGCTTAAAGGCCTGCAGGTGGACGAAAGCCAGATCAAGCGCGTGGAGGCCATCATCCAGTCCATGACCCCGGAGGAGCGGCGAAAGCCGCAGATCATCGGCGCCAGCCGCAAGCAGCGCATCGCCCGGGGCAGCGGCACCAGCACCCAGGACGTTAACCGCCTGCTGCAGCAGTTCCAGCAGATGCAGAAGCTCATCAAGCAGTTCGGCAAGATGTCACCGAAACGCATGGGGCAGATGTTCCCCTTCCAGTTGTAGCGGATCCGCGCCATATGCGGGAGGACCTAGAGGAAAGGAGTGCGACGATTTGGTAAAGATCAGGCTCAGACGCATGGGTGGAAAGAAAAAGCCCTACTACCGGGTGGTGGCCGCCGACGCCCGCAGTCCCCGGGACGGCAGGTTCATCGAGGTCCTGGGGCGCTATGACCCTCGCACGGAACCGTCCCTGATCGAGTTCGACGAGGAAAAGGTCCTGAAATGGCTGCGCGACGGGGCGCAGCCCACGGAGCAGGTGCGCAAGCTCATGGAGATCAAGGGAGTGTGGCGGAAGTTCCAGGAGGAGAAAAGTGGAGGTTAGCCGGGAAGAGGGCAGGGATGCCGACATGAAGGGGCTGCTTGAATACCTGGCCCGGGCGCTTGTCGACAACCCGGATGGAGTAGAGGTCACTACTGTGGAGGGCGAAAGGTCCATCATACTGCAGTTGCGTGTCCACCCCGACGATGTGGGCAAGGTCATCGGCAAGAACGGCCGCATCGCTCAGGCCATGCGCACCCTTATCAAGGCCTCGGCAACCAGGGAGGGGCGCAACGCCATCGTCGAGATCATCGATTGAGAAGATGGCCTCCCGCTCCCGCAAGGTATCCCTGGTGGTGGTGGGGCGGGCTCTCAAACCCCATGGTCTGCAGGGATGGATAAGGCTGGAGGTTCTCTCGGAGAACCCGCATCGCTTTACCCCCGGCAATAGCTTTATCTTGGAGGGACGGGAGAAGGGCGAGCGTTTGCTCCTGGAGAAGGTGGGAGAGGACCGCGTCGGGCTCAAGGCCAAGTTCCTGGGCATCGACAGCAGGCAAGACGCGGAGCGCATCGCGGGCAGAACACTTTTCGTGACCCCGGAGGAGACGGGCGAGCCCCCGCCATACCGCCTGTGGGAGCACCAGGTACTGGGCCTGGAGGTGCGGACTCGTGACGGGTGTGTGCTGGGGCAGGTGGTGGAGGTCATGGAGACGGGCGCTAACGACGTATTGGTGGTGGAGGGAGAAGGGGAATACCTCATCCCCGCCATCGCGCAGGTGATAAAAGGCGTGGACCGGGAGTCGGGCGTCATAACCATCGAACCGCTGCCCGGGTTGCTGGAGCTCTGAGGCGACGCGATCATGAACTCGCATGAGGGCAAGATGCTCATCGACGTTTTTACTATTTTCCCCGCCATTTTCGATTCCCCCCTGCGCGAAGGCCTGCTGGGCAAGGCGATAGAGGGCGGGATCCTGGAGGTGCGCGTCCATGATATACGCGAGCACGGAACCGGAAGGCACCGCCAGGTGGACGATGCCCCTTTCGGGGGCGGCGCGGGGATGGTGATGAAGCCGGAGCCGGTTTTCGAGTCCGTGACCGCCTGCTTGGGGTACGGCATCGAGGATCTGGAGCGCCTCAGGGAGGAGGTGGAGGTGGTGATGCTCACGCCGCGGGGAGAGAGGCTCACCCAGGCCAGGGTGGCGGAGCTGGCGGCGCTGCCCCGCATGGCCCTCATCTGTGGGCGCTATGAGGGCGTGGACGAACGGGTCATGGAACACCTCTGCACATCCGCCATCTCCATAGGCGATTACGTGCTTTCGGGAGGCGAGATGGCCGCCCTGGTGCTCATAGATGCGGTGGCGCGCCTGGTGCCGGGGGTGGTCGGCAACCGGGAGTCCCTGGAGGAAGAGTCCTTCAGCGGCGGCATGCTTGAATACCCCCAGTACACGCGTCCCGCCGAGTACCTGGGGTGGAGGGTTCCGGAGGTGCTGCTCTCCGGGGATCACGGGGCGGTGGAGAGGTGGCGCCGGCAGGCGGCGCTTGCCTACACCCGGAGGGTGCGCCCGGACCTGCTGCGCGGCAGCGGCGATGAAACGGAGCGGGAAGATTAGCGCGACCGCGACCGGGCTTGCCCTTTGAGGCGGCCATGGAGTGTAATATAGCGGAAAGGAGGAAGGAAGATGCAGAGAACCGATATAGTGGAGAGCGAATACCTTCGGGATGATATACCGGACTTCCGGCCCGGAGACACGGTGAAGGTCCACGTCAGGGTGGTGGAGGGAAACCGCGAGCGCATCCAGGTCTTCCAGGGAGTGGTCATCTCCCGCAAGGGAGGTGGGATCCGCGAGACCTTCACCGTGCGCAAGGTGTCATTCGGCGTGGGCGTGGAGCGGACCTTCCCCGTTCACTCGCCCATAATCTCCAAGATCGAGGTGGTCAGCGAGGGAAGGGTCAGGCGAGCGAAGCTCTATTACCTGCGCGACCGGGTCGGCAAGGCGGCCAGGATCAAGGAGAAGCGCAGGACCTGAGCAGGTTCCATGTCCACAAACCCCACGGAAGGCCCGACGGCGCCCGAGGGATACGGAGCGGGCGAGCCGGAGCAAGACGACTTCCCGAAGCGGGAGCCCGCAAGCGATAAGGAGTTCCGCGGTCCCGCCCGATGGATCGGCGTTACCCTTGAATTCGCGGTGCTGTTCATCATCGCGCTGGTTATCGCCATATACCTCCAGGCTTTCGTGACTAAGCCGTTCATGATCCCGTCTCCTTCCATGGAGCCTACCCTTCGAGAGGGAGACAGGGTGATGGTGGACAGGATGACCTACCATTTCAGGGAGCCCCGACGGGGTGAGGTCATAGTATTCCGCTTCGATCCCAACGATCCCGCCAACTGGACCCAAGGCGGCAACGGGTTTTCCCGCTCCATGGATCTGCTGGCGGAAGTTCTCAACCTCACTCACCAGGGGTCTTTGCCCTTTATCAAGCGCGTGGTGGGGATAGGGGGCGACACGGTGGAATTGCGGGACGGGGAGCTTTATGTCAACGGCGAGCCCTATCTTGCGGATTACGAGTACGTTCGCGACAACGCCAACGGTAAATGGGAAGTGCCGGAGGGCTGCGTGATGGTCATGGGGGACAACCGTCCCAATTCCAATGACAGCCGGCGCTGGGGATTCGTGCCCCTGCGGGCGATAATCGGGAGGGCGGTGGCCATCTGGTGGCCGCCCAGCCGGTGGTCTTCTCTCTAGACGGGTGGGGGGATTGCAAGGCGAGAAATATGCCGCGGAGGCTTGGGCTTACCGCATGGGCTACCGGCGCGTGGCCGGCGCGGACGAGGCGGGCAGGGGCGCGCTGGCGGGACCGCTGGTCGCGGCGGCGGTAATCCTTCCCCGCGGCGTGGATATCGAGGGGTTGCATGGGCTCGACGATTCCAAGCGCCTGACGCCAAGGAAAAGGCGCAAGCTCTTCGAACGTATCCTTGAGAAGGCCGAGAGCTGGTCGTTCGCCTGTGCTTCCGCGGCGGAGATCGACGAGAAGGGGTTGCAGGAATGCAACGTCTCGGCGTTGCGGGAAGCTCTGCGGGGGCTGAACCCTCCCCCGGACCTGGCGCTGGTGGACTACTATCGCCTGGACTTCCTGGGCATACCGGAATGGAGCATGGCGCATGCGGATCAGAGTTGCCGCTGCGTGGCGGCCGCCTCTATCCTCGCCAAGGTGATAAGGGACCACCTCATGTGGCACTGGTGGGTGGTGTGCCCGCAATACGGGTTCGATAAGCATAAGGGTTACGGGACCGCCTTACACCTGGAGGCCATAGCGGCCCACGGTACGGCGTCCTGCCATCGCGGCAGCTTCCGCCGCGTGTCGCAGATGGAACTGATCCCGCTCCAGCAAGAAGATTGAGAGGTTTCCGCCCCGTGAACTGCGCTTTGCCTTACAGCGACGGCTTTTCGGCAGCAAGGAACGATTCTCTGTTGATCCGGACACCTTATCGGCCGCGTTCTGCCTTGCGGCCACGGCTGTTGGTTGCCGGCGGATGATATGGTTACGAAAAAAACAGGCGTAAAGACCTCGCAGGGGAGAGCGGGCCTTACGATGTATCTCGGGAAGATACCGCGGGCGAAAAAAGGGCGGGAGGAAGGATGCGAAAGGACGGGGGAACCCACGGCCGCATTGCGGAAAAAGCGTTCCCTGAGCGCCGGCACGCGCCGGTATGACCTTTGAGACGCGGGTGGATGGTGAGGCCATGAAGATGGGCATTCATGAGCTGGGAGCGGCCGGCGAGGAGGCGGCCTGCGCTTTTCTCAGGCGTCGAGGTTACCGTATCATCGAGCGTAACTACCGCTGCCCCTTCGGTGAGCTGGACGTGATCGCGGCAAAGGGGAAGGAGCTGGTGTTCTGCGAGGTGAAGACTCGCCGCGGCGGCGACATCGAGGAGGCCCTGGGGGCGGTGGATGAGCGCAGGAGGAAGCGCATGGCCCAAGCGGCCTCTTATTACCTGGCGGAAAAGGCGAGCTCAAGCAGGGGATGCCGATTCGACGTGATCGCCTTGCTAAAAGCGGAAAGCGGTTGGAGAATAGTGCACGTGCGAGATGCCTTCGAGGCGGGGGATCTGTGAGGCGAGATTCCCGTACCCGTTCTCATCCTGTTGTGGCGTTTGCGGGAGACGAGGTGGGAGATAGATGAAGCCCTGTCCCTGGTGCGGCAGAAACAACCTGGACAGCGACGAATACTGCTTCAACTGCGAGCGGGACCTCAACGCCGTTCCCGACGAGGCGGAGGCTTTCGAGCTGGAGGAGGAGATACGCAGGGTGCGGGTTCAGCGCCCACCTTCTCTGATCGGGTTGACGCTCATGTCGCTGCTGCGAAAGGCCTTTTACTGCCTCCTCGCCCTGGGCTTTTTCTTCATCTTCGTGCTGGTGGCCATATGGGTAAGCTATGACAACACGGTGGTGGCCATGGTTGCCGTGGCGGTGTTGGGGGTGTCGGTGCTCATGGCCGTTTATTATCCCGACGTCAAGATATCGCGGCGTGTGGGTTTGAGGGGCGTCATGGTGTCGCTGATAACCAACTGCTTGATCGCGGGGGCGACGCTGCCGCCCGCTCTTTGGTACCTGTCACGAAGGGGCTATATCTCGGGGGCTTGGAGTTTTATGGCCCGCGCCTGGTGGTCGGTGCCCGCCTTCCTCGTCACCGGCTGCCTGATCTCCTGGCTGGCGGGCCGTGGCGTCACGGATACCGCCGGGCCCTGAGGCCGAAGCCCGGGCAAGGGGCCCAGGTCCTGCCTGGCGCCCAGGGCTATGGCGCCAAGGCCGATAGCGTAACTCACCCCACCTTCACGCCGCTTTGCACACAAAGCCGAGGTCATGGTCTCGGCGTCCGCCAAGGATGGTAGACGGGATCTCAGGTTTCAGAGCGCCGCCTCGATCGATGCCGCTGCGAAAGAACCCTCAAGAACCCCTCTGTCGTCGCAAGGACCCTGGTATCGGCAAGGTCATTTCGCCTGATAGGAATATGTCCTGCTGCTATATGTCCTGCTGCTCTGATTCTATTGTCATATATATATTATATAAATATAATATCTTATACAGGAGGTGATATGATGTACGCGAGGGTCGACAGCTGCTCCATTCTGGGCATGGAGGTTGTGCAGGTGGAGGTAGAGGTCAATACCTCGGGAAACCTGCCCGGCATCTACATGGTGGGTTTGCCCGACGCCGCGGTGAGGGAATCCTATCGCCGCATCAAAGCGGCGGTGGCCAACTCGGAGCTGCTCTTCTGCCGCCAGCTCATTACCGTCAACCTTGCCCCCGCACATCTGCGCAAGGAAGGCTCCAACCTCGATCTCCCCATAGCCCTGGCCATCCTCTCAGTCTCGGGGGCCCTTGATCCCGGAGCCCTCAAAGGAAGGCTGGTGGTCGGGGAGCTTTCCCTGGACGGCAAGGTACGGGGCGTGCGGGGCGCCCTGGCCATGGCCCTATGGGCAAGGAAGCAAGGGCGTGAAGAGATGATCTTGCCGGCGCTGAACCTGCGGGAAGCGTCACGCATCCAGGGCATCAAGGTCACGGGGGTGGAGAGTCTCCGGCAGGCCCTGGAGTATCTCCAGGGTGGATGCGCCCATGTGCCTCATGCGGCGGAGGAGGAAGGCCGTGAAGAAAGCCTTCCATGCCTTTCCGAGGTCAAGGGGCAGTCCCATGCCAAGCGAGCCCTGGAGATAGCCGCGGCGGGTTTCCACAACCTTCTCATGGTGGGGCCTCCCGGCTCAGGCAAATCCATGCTGGCCGAAAGGCTTCCCGGGATCATGCCGCCCCTGGAGGGCGACGAGATATTGGAGGTGGCGAGCATCCACAGCGTAGCGGGGATGTTGCGCCCCGATAAACCGCTTTCCAAGCGGCCGCCTTTCCGCTCTCCCCACCATTCCATCTCCCATGTCGGCCTGGTGGGGGGCGGCAAGAACTTTCCCCATCCTGGCGAGATCACCCTCAGCCACAACGGCGTTCTTTTCCTGGATGAGCTTCCCGAGTTCAAGCGAGATGCCCTGGAGGCGCTGCGCCAACCCATGGAGACCGGTCGGGTGAGCGTCTCGCGCTCGTTGGTAAGCACCAGCTTCCCGGCGCGCTTTCTTCTGGTGGCGGGGATGAACCCGTGCCCATGCGGATACCTGGGTGACTCGAGGCGCGTATGCACTTGCGCTCCCAGCCGGGTGAGGAGCTATTACGGCCGCGTCTCGGGACCGTTGCTTGACCGTATAGACCTGCAGGTAGAGGTGCCGCGGCTTGATCCGCGAGAGCTGGTGGAGCTTCCCGAGAGCGAACGATCGGAAGAGGTGAGGGAAAGGGTGATCAGGGCCCGCCAAAGGCAAAGGGAACGCTGGGGAGGGAACGGGCACACCAACTCCAGCGTCGGCCTGCGCGAGCTTCGAGATGCCTGTGCTCTGGGGCAGGAGGAGAAGCGGTTCATGTACGCGGCATGCGAGCGGCTGGGGCTCACGGGGCGCGGATTTGACCGCTGCCTGAGGGTCGCCAGGACCATCGCGGACCTGGCGGGGCGTGAACGAGTCGGCGTCGCCGACCTTGCCGAGGCGGTGCAGTATAGGACCCTGGAGAGGCTGTGGTGCTCCTACGTTGCCGGGGAGGTGCGGGTTGAAAGCGGTATATAAGGCCGTGCTCGCGGGCGCTTTAGGCTTGAACTCGGCGGGCTGCGGCACGACGGCGCATGGCGAGGGGACGGAGAGGTGGCTCAGCGCGGGCCGGCCATGCCTGGGTCACGCGCTCGGCGGCCGGGAGGCAGAGGGCGAGATAGGGGGAGAAAACCTCACCTCGTACCGCGGCTCACGAAAAAAAGCTCGAGCTTCGCTTATCGCTCTGTGGGATACGGGGTGCGACGGCTGCAGGGGAGGTAGGTGATGGAGACGACGTATAGGGCGGCGCTCGCCTGTCTGCCGGGGATGAACGTGCTTTCCCTCCCGAAGCTTATAACCCTGGCGGGGAGCGCGGAGGAGCTGTGGACGAGACTGTCGCGTGGAGGGGACCGGGCCGCGGCGCTGGTGGGAAAGGAAAAGGCTCATGCATGGTCGAAGGAGTGCGGGAAAACCGATCCCCAGCAGATATTAGGAGATCTGGCACGTGCGGGCATCAAGGCTGTCGCGCCAGGCGACGAGCTCTACCCGACTCTGCTTGCCGCCATCTACGATCCTCCCGCGGTGCTCTTCTTGCGAGGCGAGATGCCGCCTAAGGAGCGCCCATATGTGGCGGTGGTCGGTTCCCGGAGAGCGACAAGCTACGGTAACTTCGTCGCTCAAACCCTGGGCGTGGAGCTTGCCCGCCTCGGGATAGTGGTGGTTTCCGGCGCAGCATACGGGGTGGATGGGCGAGCCCACCAGGGCTGCCTGCAAGCCGGCGGGCACACCGTCGCCGTACTCGGCTGCGGAGTTGACAGGGTTTACCCTCATGGGCACGAGGATCTTCTGCGACGGGTGGCGTCACAGGGATGCTTGCTCAGC
>JACVJD010000040.1 GCA_015711825.1 Candidatus Solincola daggyaiensis | reverse complement strand
CTGCACGCCTGCCGTTACTGTGCCGCCAACTCCACCCAGGAGTGGAAGAACGTCTGCCCCGCCCACCGTACCTGGAAAAAGATCCTCAAGTTATCCTGAGGGCGCAGACGCAGAGCGTCCGCTGAAAGCGCCGGCGAGGGCCGGGCGCCTCGCGATAGAAAAGGATGACATGATCGGGCTGATGGCGGCGCTGCCGGCCTCCGGCCCAGGCACTCAACCTCGCGGTGGATGGAGATGGCGGCATGGTGAATGCGCCCGCCGTCCTCCTCCTGCTTGTAAATCAGTTCTAGGTAGCTTAACAATATTGTTAAGTATTATGGAACAGTCATTAGCGGAGCGGCTGGCTGGCGATCTCAAGATCGACGTCAGCCGGGTGGTAAGGGAATAATGGGAGATCCCCTTCCTCAAGAGCTTCCTTGAATCGCCCCACGGCAAGAACCTGGTGTTCAAAGGCGTGACCGCGCTCAGGCTGGCATACGGCTCCCCGCGTTTCTCGGAAGACCTGGACTTCAACCTGCTGGAAGACTCCCTCAAAGGTGAAGTGGAAAGTGTGGCGGAAAGCATGGTGGAGCCTTATCCGGAGGCCTCGCTCACGGATGTGGCCGAGAAGCGCTGGGCGTACCTCTGGGAGATCAAGGTAACCGAGGGCTATCTACCCTATCCCTTGCGTGTAATGGTCGAGATATCGCGGAGGGAGGCGAAGGAATACGATCATCGCTTAAGGCTCATCACCTCGCCCGCCACCCCGTTGCAGGTGCTGGGCAAGGTGGCGACTCTCGAGCAGCTTTATAAAGACAAGTCGGATTGCGTGAAGGATCGCGCCGCGCCCAAGGACTTGTTCGATCTCTGGTATATCTGCCAGAAGCTGAGGATCCCGTACCGACCGCCGGAGACTTGGGTGTCCGGAAAGGGATTGAGGAGGGATCTCGGTAAATACCTGCCTGCCGACTTCGGGACCGTTATAGAGGAGTTGCTGTGAGAGACGTCGAGCTGTTAAAGGCGTTGCAGAACACGGGCAAGCGCTTCTTCACCCTTGCCGACTTGGAGAAGGTGGCCGGGCTCGGAAGGGAGAGTCTCTACGTGACCCTCAACAGGCTGTCGAAGCGGGGGACCATCGAGAGGGCGGCCAGGGGCGTTTACGTCGTTCCGGGATCGGGTGCCCGGCTGGAGGGTATAGCCGGCCAGCTCTACTTCCCATGCTACCTGTCGTTCGAGTCCGCGCTGTCCCGCTTCGGGGTCCTTAACCTGGTGCCCTATGCCGTAACCTTTGCCACCACCAGGAAGACGAAGGCCGTCGATCTGCTCGGGCGCAGGGTGGAATACCGCAAGATAAAGGAGGAGCTCTATTTCGGGTTCGACCTGGATGACGGGCATTACGCCGCCAGGCCGGAGAAGGCTTTGCTCGACCTCGTATACCTCGCCACCCTCGGAAAGGCCTCCCTTCCCCTGGAGGAACCGGATATTGGTAGGCTGTCTAGACCGCATCTCATGGACTTCGCGCGCAGGTTCCTCTCCAGGGTCATGAAATGGCTGGACGACATGCTATAGGAAGCGCAGCGCTTGCCGATAAGGCCACGCGGCAACGCCGGAGGCCGCCGTTACTGGATTTCCACACCGGGAAACGAAGAGCTCGCTCACGCTTATACAGCCTTGGAGTAGCCGCCCGCCCGTGATAAGATTCGCCCCCAGTCGCACCAGACCGCCATGCGGTAGAATCTTCTAAGGCATCTTCTCCACCCGGAAGGAGGTGCGCCAGGGCGGGGCGCCGTGGCGCATGTACACCACGCCGCTTCCGCGCAGGCCCAGGCTGCGCGCCTCGCGATAGACGTAGATGACCGCCTCACGGGCCCTGGCCCCCAGCTCCGCTCCGGCGTAGTGCACGTGCAGTTCCAGGTTGTGGGAATCCAGGCCCGCCAGGCGCCCTACCTTGCGGGCCTCCACCCTGCAGCGCCTCGATTTGAGCATGAGCCAGTCGCCCGCCTCACGCGCCTTCAAGCGCAGTTCCTCGCCCTCCTCCCCCAGGCACTTCCCCACCGTGCCCGCCTCCAGGGCGCAGCTCCGGGCGCGGCGCAGGCAGTAATCGCCCACCTCTTCAGCCCGTATGCGCAGGTGCCTGGCCTTGAGCCCCGCGAAGTTGCCTATGCGCACGGCGCGGATGAGGATGGGGCACTCCGCGGTGCCCTCCGCCTGCATACCCACGTAGTCGAGGCCGTCGGGGATCTCCATCTCCCCGCCGTCCAGGCGGGAGTGGGCCTCCATGCATAGGCTGGAAAGATATCCCACCGCCTCGCGCTGCCACTGCATGCGCAGGCGGAGGTAGTCCTCGGAGGCCTCGCGCATCAGCCGCATCGCCAGCTCCACGAGCTCGCGGTCGTCACGGGCGGGGACGGCCCTGCGCACCCGCACCTTGTTCAGCTTGTCCCGCGAGCGCAGGTTGAGGAAGAAGTCATGCAGGGTGAACTCCTGGAAGCGGCGGCGGCGCGCCTCCTCCTCCAGGCGGTTGGCCTCCAGGATTTCCCGTAGGGAGTCCGCCCCGCCCTCGAAGGCGGGCTTGGGAAACCTCATCCTCAGCTCACCTCCAACCTGCCTGCGGCTACGCGCACCCGCAAACGGCCGCGCCCGCATACAAGAGAATCGCGGACAAGCCGCGTTCCCGCGCGCACCCGGTTGCCGCGCCCCGCCGCCACCTTCCGCCTACCTGCACGCGCGCTCCCCTTTCACGCCTCGTGGGCCGCCATGCGCGTCATGCCTCGCCCCTAGGCATAGAGCTCCTGGGCCTTGCCCGCCACGATGCACACCAGGTCCTCCCCGCGCGAGACGGGGAAGATGTCGTATCCCGCCTGGCGCAGTATCTCCGCCTTCTCGCTGTAGGCCTGGTCGATGAGGAAAACCGAGCCGGAGTTCTCGGGGTGCATCTGCAGGGCCTCTCCCAGGTGGTAGGAGGCCTCCACCACGTTGGTTATCTCCGCGTCGGAGATGAGGCAGAAGTGCTTGGGGCGATGGGTCTCGAGCCCCGCCAGGTGCCGGAACTCCTGCACCGGGAACACCGTGCCCCCGCCGTAATAGGTGACCAGGCCTTCCTCCACCCGGCGCACGTCCCACACCGGCTCCACCACCAGGGAACGCTGCTGGTCGGAATAGACCACCAGGCCCACTTTGGCCCCCAGATTGCCGGCGCTGCGCGCCATGACGAACCCCGCCAGCACGGCGTTGGCCACCTCCGAGGTGGGGTTGGTCATGGAGCCCGAGGCGTCGAGGATGATGATCACGTCCGGGGGCGTCTTGCGCCGCACCACCACCTCCATCTGCACCTTCTCCCACTGCTTGGTGGTGAGGGTGGGGACGGCTTTGCCGCAGGTGTAAAGGGTGTAAGGGAGGTCCAGGCGGTCGAAGGGGTCGGCCATGCCCCAGGCCAGAGGGGCATGGGGGATCTCCTCCCCCGCCTCGCTCTTCACGGGGCGGAAGCGCACCTCGTAGCGGCGGGAGAGGTCGCGGTAATACCACACCAGGGCCTGGGTCTCCGAGCCCGCCCCGATGCCCCCCACCAGCTCCTTGAAGTCCTGCATGCCCATCTCCATGGCCAGGGAGCGCAGGGCCTCCTCGGGGGAGCGGGAGCGCATCTCGTCGATGCCGTGGTCCATGAGGCGGCTGTCGTCCATCTCCTGGGGGTCCTCGTAGTATTTGTGCAGGTATCCCACCAGGAAGCGCACCTTCTCCTCCCAGGCGGCGGCGGCGAAGGGCCGGTCCAGCAGGCGGGAGGCCAGGCGTCGGGCGTCCTCGCGCATCTCCCTGGGCACCTTGCCGATGATGGCGTTCTCGGCCTCCCACAGCTCCTCGAAGCAGCAGAGCAGGAACCTCCACATCTTGCTCTGCTTCCACCCCTTGGCCTTGTCCAGGGCATGGTAGAGGGATATCATCTGCTCCCGCATACCGTGGCGGGCGGCGTAGGTAACGTCCACCATGTCGCAGAAGAGGCGCTGGATGGAAAGGGCTTCCTGGTAGGTGACGGCGCGCCCCCGGTCCTTCACCTCTTCCAGGGCCAGCTTGGCGGAGGCGGTGAGGCGCAGGGAGGTGCGCATGTCGAAGGGAGCCAGGGCGTAGTGCAGGAGCTGGTAAACCACTACCGCTTCCAGGTTCTGGATGCCGAGCTTCTCCAACACCTCGGGGACGTTGATATATACGCGGTTCTCGGAGGGCTCCCAGATGCCGAACTCGCCGTTGAGCTTGGCGGCATGGGGATGGCCGGCGGGGTTGAGCACGAACTCCGGCTCCATGATGCGGGGGTAACCGCAGAAGGCGCGTGCCCGCTCCAGCACTTCCTCGAGATCTACGCCCTGGATGCGCAAGCCTGCCTCACCTCCGGGTTTAGCGCGCCGTGGCGCGCATCTCCTCCCGCGGACATCCTTCCGCCCATGGCCAAGAGCGCCTTCACCTCGCGGTTTCCCGAGCGATCTCCCGGTACACCTGGCGCAACATGGTGGCGATGGGGTATTTGGCGGGGGAGTCGTAGCTCTTGAGCGACTCCAGGGCCTCCAGCACCAGGTCGGGGTTGACGGGCCGGTTCTTCACCGCCTGCTCGTAGAGCTCCAGCACCCCGTCCAGGGTCTTGATCATGCGCCTGCTCTTGAGGTAGTGATTGCGCGAGGTGGCGAAGAGGTCCTTCACCAGGGCGATGCGGTCGTTCATGAACTCCGGGCGCTCCGCCCAGGCGCGGTCGGTGGGGATGAGCTTGAACCACAGCACGTATGGCACCACCGCCTCCACCTCCTCGATACCGGCCCTGTCGCGTCCCCTGAGCCAGGCCAGGGCCTTGGCGTAGCGCTCGATGGTCTTGCCCGCGCGCACGCTGACCTCGTTCTCGGTCTTGTAGCAGATGTTTTCCGTGTTGTGGTAGTGGCACCCGCCGAGGTGCCCGCCTCCCGCCATGCCCCCGTCGTCCACCTGGGCGCAGAGGATGGGGGGCTTGACGAACCAGGCGAAACCCTTGTTCTTGCGCTCGATGTCCGGGGAGGCGAGGGCGCAGCCGTTGAGCTCGGAGATGAAGTTGTAGAGGATGTAAAGGGCCTCGGGGTCCATCTCCACCTCGGCGATCTCCCGCCTTATGGTCTCGAAGTCGGAGGAGGTCAGCTCCACCCCGATATCGGCGCGCAGGTGCGCCACATAGGCCTCCTCGTCGCCGGTGAGCTTGCGGTCCTCGCCGCCCTGGGCCATCTCCAGGAAGTAGGGGTTCAAGGTGGGGGCGAAGACCCCCACGTCGATGCGGTCCAGGAAGGGAGGGGTGAGGTCGGAAGAGGCCACGTCGCGGAAGTTGGCGGTGAGGAAGGTGGCCCCTTCGGCGGCGTAGATCTTGGAGTCGCCGTACACCGAGAAGCCGCGGTCCATCATCTCCAGCAGGTTGTTGGTGCGGCCGGGGGTGAGGCGGTTCACCTCGTCCACCATGCGGAAGGGCGAGAGCATGAACTTGCGGGGGATGATGTCCTCCTCGCCGTCGCGCATGAGCTTGCCCAGGTGGGGTCGGCCGATCATCTTTTCCTCGGTGAGCTCGTGGTGGCCGTGGATGGTGGCCTCATGAATGGCCTCCATGACCTTGAAGTCGCCGCGCCCGTCTCCGAAGGTCTCCTCCAGCAGGGTACCGTGCACGAAGGCGCCCACGAACTCCGCCGAGGTGGTCTTGCCCGAGCCCGGGGAGCCGTAAAGGATCATGGTGCCGTTGCGCAGGACCGAGGTGAGCAGGGCCAGCAGCAGGGGGGAGTTGTAGCTCTCCTCCGCCAGCACGATGGTCTCGGTCTCGTTGAGGTTGAGCGGTATCTCCTTCTGCTCGTGGAAGCGGATGTCGTGGTTGAGGTTGATGTACAGCCCGCTGTCCTCGATGGCCCGGTAGATCTGCTGCAGTTTGCGGTTGAGGTCGCTCATCTCCAGTCGTTCTCCTGTCTTCTTTCAGGCGCCGCCCTGACATGACCGCTGCAGGCCGGGATCGCCTCCAGGCTTCTGATATAATGATTCTACCCTATCACCGTCGGGGTGGGGGTAACGTCCGTCAATGGCTGATGCTCGGGGTAAAAGGAGGTATCCTTGGACAGCGACAAGATCAAGAAGATCGCGAAGCAGCTTGCGGTTATGCACGCCGTGGAGTCGCTCATCGCCTACCGCGTTGCGAAAAAGAGGGGGAAGAACCCCAAGCTCTACATGGTCCTGACCGCCGCCTTCGGGGTCTTCGTGCTCGTGCCCCTGCTGCGCAAGCCCAAGCTGAGCAAAGAAGAGAGAAAAGCCCTCAAGACAAAAGCCTGAGTGAGGAAACAGGCATCCTTCGGCCCTTTGCGCTTGTAGGAAGAGGGCCGACTAAGCGTTTCGGCCGTTGTCACATATGTGCCCGGATTATGCATGACGGGCGGGGCTGAGGAAAGGGCCGTGAGCGAATCGGCTGCAATGAAACGCCCTAGCGCGGCGTGATGCCGTGCGTCTCCAGCATCAAGCGCACCACCTCGCGGGAGTGCATGCGCGGCCCGAGGCCCAGGGCCTCGCGGGTGATCTCGTCCGAGGCCGTCCAGCGGTAGCGGATGAAGTCGAGCATACCCGACGGCCCCTCGATGAGCGGGGCGTGCAGCTTCCATAAAATGTCTATGACGGGGAAGGCGATCTTCGCCGGTATGGGAACCACCGGCTTTCCCGCCATGCGCGCTATCTCCTCCGCGTTGACCACTCCTTCTCCCACGGCGTGGAAATAGCCAACCGCCTCGCTCTCCACCACGCGCAGGAAGACCTCCGCCACGTCGTCCTCGTGCACGAACTGCATATCGGGCTTGACGCCGTCCACGGCGGGGAAGAAGGGAAGCCGTACGATGAAGCGCGAGAGGTAATTGTCCACGTTGGGACCATAGACGATGCAGGGGCGGATAACGGCCACCTTTATATGGGGGTACTCCTCCTTGAAGATGCGCACGATCATCTCGTTCTCGTACTTGTCGGCGGCGTAGGTGTAGTTGCGCTGCAGGCGGGGGTGGTCTTTTTCCGTTAACCACTCCGGGTTGTCGGGGTGGGCGCCGAAGGCCGAGGTGGAGGAGGCGATGACCAGGTGTCTGGCCACACAGGCGGCGGTGGCCTTGAGTATGTTGCGCGTGCCGTTTACGTCGATGTCGTGCATGAGCGCGTCGTCGTGCAGGGGGTTGACGATGAAGGCCAGGTGCACCACGACCTCCACGTTGTTGAGGGTGAAGAGGTTCACTATGGAGGGGTCCCGCACGTCCAGGCGGTGGAAGTCCATCTTGGGCGAGGAACGGCGCGGGGGGTTGAGGTCCACCCCGATTATCTTGGTGACCTTCTCGCTCTCGTCCAGGAAGCGCAGCAGGCGCGTACCGATATAGCCTGAGCATCCGGTTACGGCGACCACAGACATGTCGATCCTCCCTCCTCGTAGAAGCAGTTTAATAAAAATTAGCCTATCAAGCGCATGAATACAAGCCGAAAGGCGAACGACCCCGGCACCGTGGTTCCCGGATCGGGCTTTCGGAAACCATCCCCTGCCGACCGGAGCACCGGCTTGTTTTCCCGGAACGACGGGGCGACACCCCCACCCTTCAACCCCCCAAACGCCTGCCCAAAGCTTCGGCGCCCTCCACGCCACGAAAGCGGATGGCGGGTGTTGACCTGAAGGTAACCGTCGTGATATAAGTTAGTTAATATTCACTAACTTCAATCCTGGAGGGGTATCAAGGGATTATGGCCGGCAGGAGCGAGCGCATGAGCGGGAGCGAGCGCAAGAGGCAGATCGTGCAGGCCACCCTGGACATCATGGCCGAGCAGGGCCTGGCGGGAACGACCACCAGGCGCATCGCGGAAAAGGTGGGAGTCTCCGAGCCCGCCCTTTATAAATACTTTCCCGGTAAGAAGGAGCTGATATTGGAGGCTCTGGACGTGGTGGGGGAGCAGTTCTACGAGACGCTCGCGGGCGCGGCGGGAGAGAGCGGCGAGGTGACGGAGCGCATCTACCGCATGAGCGACGCCTATTACGAATTCGTGGTTACCCATCCCGACGAGTCCATGCTCCTCTTCGAGGCGGTAACGGGAGCGCGCGACCCGGACATCAAGACAGCCCTGGGGGATAAGATGGTGAGCTTCACCACCATCCTTTCCCAGATGTTCGAGGAGGGGAAGAAAAGCGGGGCGGTGCGCGAAGACCTGGACACCACCGTGGCCGCGTGGCAGGTTCTCTCCCTCGGGCTCACCCTGGCCTTCGCCTCGCTTATGGGCCTCAACGAGGTGCTCACGCGAGAGAAGGCCCTTCTGGCGGTGAGGGAAGTACTGGATAATATTGTCAGCAACGCATCGTCCCGCGGCGAGACGGACAAGCGGGTTTGAACGGGGGCGATACATGGATAGAAAAGGACTGAATATGGAAAGAGCGAAAAAAGGGTTTTCGGATCACGGTAACCGACCTTTCATGCGGCGCCGAGCCGTTATAACGAGGGGCTGAAGAGGATAGACGGATCGACACGGATAACGGAAAGGAGAGGGTGAGATGAAAGCTCTGGTGATGGGCGGAGGGATGGCCGGGCTTGCCACCGCCATCAACCTCTTAGACCTGGGGATCGAGGTCGAGCTGGTGGAGGCGGACGAGATCTTCGGCGGGCGCGCCAGTTCCTGGAAGGACGAAGACGGGGACATGATCGACAACGCCCTGCACGTCTTCTTCCCCTATTACGCCAACCTCCTCAACTTCTTCAACAAGATGGGCATCGAGAAGAACATCCTCTGGAAGCAGACGGAGTTCTACTACATGCAGGAGGGGGGCAAGGACGCGGTGCTCCGCTTCGCCAACCTTCCCGCCCCCTTCCATGCCGCGGTGGCCTTCGGCACCCTCCTCAAATCCTACACCGGCGTGCCCAAGTGGAAGTTGCTCTTCACCGCGGGAGCCATGGGCGGGGCGGTGATGTATTCCGACCGCAAGCTGGAGAAGCTGGACGAGATCTCCTTCGGGCAGTGGCTGTGCCGTCGCGGTCCCAAGGACGCCTTGCTCCCCCTGGAGCCCGGGATCAACGGACTCACCTTCACCCCTTCATGGATGATCTCCGCCAAGGTGATGATCAACTGGTTCCGCAAGGTGGCGGCCGACCCGGACAGCGCGCGCGTGGGCTTCGCCAACGGCGGGCTGGGCGACATCTGGGTGGACACCTGCCTGGATTACATCCATTCCAAGGGAGGCGCCACCTCCCTTAAGAGCGCGGTGACCGCCATCAACCTCGACGGCACCAAGGTCAGGAGCGTGACCGTCAACGGCGAGGAGAAGACGGCCGATCTTTATGTATCCACCATGAGCCCTTATTCCCTGCGGCGCGTGCTGCCCAAGGAGGCCTTCCATTATGAGTACTTCCGCGATCTGTGGCACTTCCACTACGCGCCCTCGCTTTCCCTCCAGATATGGTTCGATCGCAAGCTCACCGACGTGGACGTGACCTTCTTCTCCAACAAGTGCATTTTCAACACCTACGCGGACCTCTCCAACGTGTTGCCGGATATATTCAAGGGCGGGTCCATGTTCGAGATGGTGCTCTCGCCGGCCGACAACATCGAGGGGCTGCCGGACGAGGTGATCTTCGACATCGCCATCGAGCAGATCCGCGCCCTCTTCCCCGTGGCGCGCGAGGCGGAGGTGCGCAAATACAAGGTGGTGCGGGAGAGGCAGGGCGTGTACCGCGCCTACCCGGGGATGGAGAAGCACCGCCCCTACCAGCGCTCCCCCATCGACAACCTCTATCTGGCGGGCGACTACACCAAGACCCACGTCTCCTCCGGCGGCATGGAGGCGGCCATCTGGACCGCCAACCATTGCGCAGAGCTCATCGCCCTGGACAAGCTGGGCAAGACGCATTCCCTGAACGTGGAGTGGAAGCCCAAGAAGGGACTCACGCCCTTCCTCAAGCCCGCCACCCAGGTCGGAGCGGCATTGGGAGGGCTGGCGCTCGCCAAGGGGGCGCTGAAACTACTCAAGGCATCGAGAAGCGAATAGCCCGGGTTTCCCCCAAGCCAGACATTGGGGTCGAGCCTCATTTCATGTCTGCGCAGAGACATTGGGGTCGAGCCTCGTTTCATGTCTGTGACTCCTATGTCTGATCCCCTGTCTCGGTAGGGGTTTTATAGGGGTTATTGTTCGTAAACGTAGAATGTGCCAAGGGCTTTGGCCACTATCTCTTCGCCGTTGCGCACCTCCGACTCCAGGACGGCGATACGCCGACGGCGGTCTATAACCCTGCTCTCACACGCGAGTTTGCCCTCCCTCACGGATTTGAGGTAGGTGATCTTGATCTCCACCGTGGCGCAGAGTTCATTCTCGTCCATGACCGAGTAAAGGGCGGCTCCCATGCCGAAGTCCACCATGGAGTATATGACCCCGCCATGGAGCACGCCATGGGGATTGATGAGATCGCGACGCGGCTCGAGTTCACAGCGGCTGCGCCCTTCTCCGTACGCTGTGAACACGATGCCGAGCAGGTCCCCGAAGGGGTTAAAACCCTCGGGCACCTCTGTGAACTCCTTCGGCATCGCGCCTCCTTTCGTCGTCTCATAGCCGACAGCGCCATTATCGCACACCCCAGAAAATGGGGTCAGGCCTCGTTTCATGTCTGGGATACACATAGGTGTCCATTGACATAAGGGTCTAGCCTCGTTTTGTGTCTGAGGGATGGTGAACCGCCCTGATAAAGTGGCACTCTCACAGGCATGATTAGACATAAGGGCCAAACCTCGTTTGATGTCTATGGGGTGGCGGTGACCTTACCTTTCACATCGCTCGGATACAGCGGGACTCTCACAGGCATGATCAACAGCTTGGAATAGAAAGAAGGCGTGATCACGATCTTGCCGGTGAGGGTTCAATCCTTTTGACCGCTACATGTCGCTCTTTGGATGGATGCGTTTCAGTTGTCCGCGAGGGATGCTACGAAAAGGACAAGGAGCGGTCCGCCACGCTCTCATGGATGGGAGGAGATGCCCTTGAGGATCACCGAATCCAGCGTCTTTATGCAATCCGACTATTCCTTTTCCAGAATAGAGGAAACCTCGGAGAGCTTGCGTTTCCGGGTTGGACCGGCGATGGAAGCTGTTCGGCAGGCCTCTCCTCTCAGCTCCGCCAGAAGACCATTTCAGTCTCAGGTCGGGGAATCAATGATCTCTGAAGGGCGACGGCTATCTAGGTCTTCCATTGCGATGAACGGGAAGGAACATGGAGTCAAGAGTACGGCAAAAGGGGAGAGGACGAGCGGGGTTGATAATGGGAATAAGCCTGATATAGCGAAGTTGAAGTGCCTGGTGGAGAAGCTGGTGGAGATGGTGACGGGAAAGCGCATCAGGATACGCTTCGCCGAGTTGTGCCCCGTCTGCGCCGATGCTGGGGAAGAAAGCTTGGACGGCTCGGGCCGAGAAAACGCGCAAAGCACGGGCAGCGCACGGGCCGGATGGAGCCTGGAATATGAATACAGTAGGTATGAAAAGGAGAGCGAAACCACATCCTTTAAAGCGACGGGCGTGGTGAGGACGGCGGACGGCAGGGAGATCGCCTTCCGGCTCGAGCTTGGCATGCACAGGGAACACGAGAGCTATGAGAGCGTGCGCCTGCGCATGGGCGATGCCGCGGTTTCCGACCCCCTGGTAATCAACTTCGATGGCACCTCGGCACGACTATCCGACGTGAGGTTCGATTTCGACCTGGACGGGGACGGCGACACGGAAAACGTGCCTATGCTGGAGCGGGGAAGCGGCTTCCTGGTGTTGGACCTTGACGGCGATGGAACTATCGTCAGCGGGAGAGAGATGTTCGGGCCGGTCTCGGGCGACGGCTTCACCGAGCTGTCCGCATATGATGTAGATGGCAACAAATGGATAGACGAGACTGATCCTGTTTTTGTGGACCTGCGAGTATGGGTCAAGAACCAGGGGGAGGACTCGCTGCTGCCTCTCGCAGACCTAGGCATAGGCGCAATATACCTGGGGAGGATCGATACCCCTTTCTCTCTCAGGGATTCCGGCAACCAGACCCTGGGAGCAGTTAGGACCACCGGCCTTTACCTTTTGGAGGACGGGACCGCCGGGGCCGTTCAACAACTCGATCTATCGATTTGACAATAAGAAACAGCAGGTGCGGGTCTATTCAACGACCTGAAAACCGCGGCTTGAGGCGGAAAACAACGTGGGTGCGGACCGGCCCGCAAGGCCCGCTTCCACGTGGGCATAAAAACCGGGCGGCATGGATGCCGCCCGGTTCCCCCCCAAACCCCCCTACGCTTGCTGCCGTTCCTTTGAGGATCTTAGGAATCGTTGTCTAACAGAACATCCAGACCGAAAGCCGGCCCTTGAAAGATCATGGCTTGCAAGCGCCCCGTTTGCAACGGGCAATCAAGGCTCATGTCCCTCATCTTGTCTATCACCGGTCAAACCCCTATCCCAGACACGAAACGAGGCGTGACCCCTATGTCTGACCCTGTCTGACCCAATATCTCAGACATGAAATGAGGCGTGACCCCTATGTCTGGTGCCTCAGTATGCTCCGTTGGAGGTGAGGATGGCCGAGAAGGTCCTGAGGATGATCTTGAAATCATGCCACAGGGACCAGGTCTCGATATAGTAGAGGTCAAGCTTCACCATCTCGTCGAAGGGCAGGTCGCTGCGCCCGCTCACCTGCCATAGCCCGGTGATGCCCGGCTTTACGTTCAGCCGTTGCGTTTGCCAGTGCTTGTACTGCTCAACCTCCTTGGGTATGGGGGGCCTGGGCCCCACCAGGCTCATGTGCCCCGCCAGGACGTTGAAGATCTGCGGCAGCTCGTCGATGGAGAACTTGCGTATCCACTTCCCCACCCTCGTCACCCGGGGATCCTGGGTTATCTTGAAGAGAGGTCCCTCCGCCTGGTTCAGGGCCGCCAGCTGCTCCCGCAACTCCTCGGCGTTCTCGACCATGGAGCGGAACTTCAGGCATTTGAACACCCGACCGTCCTTGCCCACCCTCTCCTGGCGGAAGAAGACGGGGCCCGGGGAATCCAGCTTGATGGCGATGGCGGTGATGAGCAGCAGCGGCCAGGCAGCCAGCAGGGCGGCGGTGGCGAGCGCGTAGTCCTCGACGGCTTTCAGCGCTTTCCTATAGCCCCGCAGTTTCTTCTCGCGCAGCTTGATGAGGGGAATACCCCCGATCTCGTTTACCGCTATCTCGTCCGTTATCACCTCGAAGAGGCGTGGAACGATGGAGCACTCCACCCCGGCCTTGTTGCACTTCGAGGCCAGGTCCAGCAGATGCTCGGAGCTCGTACCCGAGAAGGCGATGATCACCTTCTCCACCTCGAACTCGCGCATGATGTCCTGCATGTCCATCATGCCGCCCAGCACCCGCAGGCCTTTGAGCTCCGGCTCCTCGAAACGCTCGAAGAGGGGATCGTCGTCCACGAACCCCACCGGGCGCAGCCCGAAGGCCTCGTGGCGCACCAGCTTGCGCGCCACCTGCTTGCCCACCTTTCCCGCGCCCACGATGAGGGTATTGCGCATGATCACGTCGGGGATGCCGGCCAGGGACAAAGAGGCCTGCAGGATTACCCGCCCGCAGAAAAGGAAGAGGATGGTAAGCGCCCAGAAAAAGATCAAATACCCCCGAGTGGATACCGAGGAGTCGAGGACGAAGGACATCACCAGCAAGAAGACGAGGTAGGCGTTGGTCGCCCCCACGATCCTGGGGATGCGGTCCAGGATGCGCACGCGAGTGCGGGGATCGTACATGCCGCATACCTTGAGGGCGAGGAAGAGAGCCGGGGAGGTGAGCATGAGGGCCGAGACGAGGCTGCCGTAGGCAACCGAGCTCTCGGGCGGGAAGACGCGCACGAAAAAGGCGTTCTCGAAACGCAGCCAGTAAGCGAGGGTCGCGGCGGCGAACACCGCCAGGACGTCCACGAGAAGGCGTGCCGTGATGCGCGCCGCCACCTCCGCGCGCCTGGGAACGGGGCGCTCGAGGATGCCCTGTTCCGCTCCCGCGAGCAGGGCGAGCAGCTCCTCGTCCTTCAGGCCCAGCTCGGGCAATTCCGTCCCGATGGCTGGTGAGGCTGCCCTCTCTTCAGACAACCCGCTCTCTATCAATTGCCTGTCCATGCTCCCCCTCCAGTTTTGTGTCCGGCGCCGGTATGTTCACCAGGCGCCCCTTTTTCGTCGGCGTCGCATGACTATGGGAAAAGCGTTTCCACGCTCGCTCCACGTATTCCGCCAGCTCATGCTTGAAGACCTCCGCGTCGAACTCCAATGCCCTGGCGCGCGCCCTCAAAGGTTCAAAACGTCCGGGATCGAAATCCCTTACGCACTGGGCGAGAGACTCCGCGTCCTGGCGGTCGAAGAACACCCCCGTCTCCCCTTCCACGACCGTCTCCGTGGCGCCGCCGGCGCGGTAGGCGATCACCGGCCGCCCCGCCGCCATGGCCTCCAGGGGAACGATGCCGAAGTCCTCCTCCTGGGGGAAGACCAGGGCGAGGCAGCGGGAATAAAGCTCCGCGAGCTCATCGTCGCTCACCCTGCCCAGGAACTCGATATTCGGCCTGGCCGCCGCCCGCAGGCTCTCGAGCTCCGACCCCGTTCCCGCGATCTTCAGGGGAAGGCCCAGGCGGTTGAAGGCCTCCACCGCTATGTCGGCGCGCTTATAGGGGATCAGCCTCCCCACCAGGAGGAAGTAGTCCTCCACGCGCTCGGAGACGCTGAGCCAGCCCGTGTCCACGGGCGGGTAGATGACCTCCGCTTCGCGCCGGTAGTATTTCTCGATGCGCCGGGCCACGTGCCTGCTGATGGCCACGAAGCGGTCCACGCGGTCGGCGGCGCAGCGGTCCCACACCCGGAGGTAGCTGGTCATGTAGGGCATGAACGCCTTCACCACCGGGTTGAGCACTCCGTACCGCGGGTTCTCGAGGTAGTGGTGGTAACCGCTCCAGTAGTAGCGTACGGGGGTGTAGCAGTAGCAGATGTGAAGCGTCTCCGGGCGGGTGACCACTCCCTTGGCCTCGGCGTGGGAGGAGGAGATCACCACGTCGAACTCGGAGAGGTCGAAACGCTCGAAGGCCACGGTGCGCAGGAGCGGGAAGGCCTGGTGTTTGGTCTTCGCTCCGGGCACCCTCTGCAGGAAAGAGGTCCTGACATCCCTGCCCCTTAAGTGCGGGAATTGCTCGGGGCAGTAAACGGAGGTGTACACGGGGGCTTCAGGGAAGGCCTCGCACATGGCTACCAGCACGCGCTCGGCGCCTGCGAAATTGGTTAGCCAATCGTGTACCAGTGCCAGCCTCATCGCGCCCCCGTCCGCAATTCGCGTCTTGCCTCCATGCCCGGTATGATCCGGTAGCTCGCTCCCGCTGGGAGCTATGCCGGGAAAGCGGGGTGCTTCAAGGTATTGAGGGTGGTGAAACAGGACCCAAAGCGTCTTACTGAATGGTCAAGGAAGTGATGTTTACGATTATCCTACCGAGTGAGCCTTGACCTTTGTGCCCGGTTTTTGCGTTTATGCACCCCCACCTCGCACCCGCTTTTGTTTGCTTTGCTTTCGCCAGGGATTCCCACCGGCGCTGCCCCGCCGATTATCCCTTTGCTATGAGAATAGACCGTTTTTAATCTATATTCAAGTTACTCATTGGTAATGTCACATAATCACAACCATATCGTAACATCGGTGTAACAAGTTCGCTTGGATGAGCTCATCCCTAGGATCACCTAGGATCACCTAGGATCACCTAGGATAACCTGGGGTCACCCGGGATCACCCTGATTCATCGGAACAGGCCGGCCCGTTTACGGACGCTCAGCGAGCCCTGACCTTATGCGGCGATCATGCGATGGTATTTTATGGCTTCCCGACCCGGTTACGCATGCACCGCAGATCCAGGCGTCGGTCCATCCATATTATGGGAGACTATCCTGGGAGACAACATCGCGCAAGGCCGCTTGCGATCCCAGCGCCTCCGCAAGCGCGTTCGCGAAGCAAACAGCGTTTCTTCCTACTAAAACGCGTGCCGAAAGATGATGGCGATCCGACGGAAGCCCGGAAAAAGCGGGTGGTTAAGGCATGAAAGACTTCCCGGGTGCCGGTTATGAGCGTAAGGCCCACATGACGCGGCAAAGGGCCCACAACGACTATGCTATCGCGCGCGCCGCCGCGTTCCAGTGCCAGGGGTAGCGGGAGAAGAGCGGCAGCTTGCCGAGGATCTCGTCCAGGGGGATAAATACCCTCTCCAGGGGAAAGAGGCGGAGGGGCCGCCCGACCATTTGCGAAAGCTCGGTGCTCAGGAAGAAAACCGCGGCGGAAAGGTATCCCGCCGGCTGCAGCTCTATGGCTCCGAACCCTGCCTCCCGCAGCAGCGATGCGAGCTGCGGCGCGGAAAAACCCTCCGTGAGCTTGTCCGCCTCCGAGACCATCTCCTCCCCGCCCACGGGCCCTCCCTTGACGCAACGGACCGCCTTGAGAAACGCTTTTCCCACCGGGTAGATGGTGCGGTTTTGCCAATTATTGGGCTCCGTGCCCAGCACCAACATGCCACCGGGTCGCAGCACGCGGCGCATCTCGCCCAGGGCGACGAGGGGGTCGGGAAGGTGGTGCAGAGAGGCCACGGCGAGCGCCCCGTCCAGGCTCGCGGAGGCGAAGGGCAGGCGCTCGGCGTCCGCGAGAAGGTGGGCGGAGACGTCGGCGTAGCCTGCGGCGAGGTGGAGCTCCCGCGCCTGCGCGAGCTGTCCGGGGGCGATGTCCGTCTCGATCACGCGGTAGCCCGCGCGCAAGAGCTCCAGGCCGTCGTGTCCCAGGCCGCAGCCGGTTTCCAGGATAAGGGAACCGGCGGGAAGGGAGCGGAAGTTGGCCAGGAAGGAGCGATGGTAATGGCGGTAGAAGGGACTGCCGCACCAGGTGGAGTGCATCTCCAGGTAGTAATCGACATTCTCGCTATAGTGCTCGCGCTCGGAGAGCTTCAACGAGGAGGCGTCCGGGGGGATGAGGTCCGGGAGGCCGTCCGTCTCTCCGTAGGCGGTGCCGCAGCTGAGGCAGGCGATGGTCGAGCCGTCCTCGGTGGTCTCGCCTCCACAGACGGGGCAGCGCAGGATGCCCTTGAGCAGCCCGCCTCTCGCGCTTTTCACGCCTGCGCACCTCCCTCGGCGGCTTGTTCCGCGGCGATCCTCTCCGCTTTTTCCCACCAGTGCCGGATGCCGAAAAGGCTCATCCACTGTGCCGGATCCTCGCGGATCATCCTCTCCCCCGCCAGCGCCGCTTGCCGCATCACCGTCTTTATGTCGGAACCTTTGTCCCCGCTCGGTTCGTGACGCAGACGTGGATAGAGTATGAGCCTGCGGTCCAAGGGGCCCGGCCCGCGTAGCACGGCAAAGGGCACGATGGGGGCCCCGGTTTCCAGGGCGAAGCGGGCGATACCGTCGGCAAGGGCCGCGGGGCGTCCGAAGAAATCCACCACGCAGGGCCCATCGACGTCCAGGGCTATACCTACCCGCTTTCCCGCTTTCAGCAGGCCCCTGACCTTTTCGCCCGTTTCCCTGCCCGCCCAGATGACGGGGTGCTCACGGTCGCACCCCAGTATCTGTCCGAAGACGGCCATCTCCGTGACGTAACGGTGAACGGGGGTGCTGTGGGGGTGGAACATGACCGGCGTAAAGGGTTTTCCCAAGCGGTTAAAAAGGACCGGCGAGATGTCATAGGAACCGGTGTGGACGAAGAGCAGCAACACGCCCCTGCCCTCCGACTCGGCTTCCTCGAGGTTCTCCATCCCCTCCACGCGCAGGCGCGCCATCATGCGCTCCCCGTGTCTCCACAACAACGCCATGTCCAGGATGGGTTTCAGGGCGGAGGCGCAGACGCCGTGGCTGATTCTCTCCAGCTCGAGGGGTTGGAGGTCGCCTCCGAGTATTTCGCCGGCCTTGGCGGCGAGTTTTTCCCCCATCCCGGGCAGGAGACGGCATGCCGCCTTTCCCAGGAGATCGAAGAAGGAATCCAGCGCCGCGGGGGGAACGAATCGCGCCAGCAAGCGGGTAAAGTGGACCATGAACAGCAGCAGATGATCCAGGGCGAAGAGAAAGGCGTTTCTCGCCCCACTCTTTTCCTTCACAGCTTTACCGCCTCCTTTCCCGCAAAACGTCCTCACGGCGCGGAAGATGCTTGAAAGGGCATCAGTAGGAGGGGAGGAGGCCCTGGATTATCGCGGTCGCCTCGTTGACCAGGGCATTGGCCTCGTCCACCAGGGCGAGCTCGCCGGTGGCTATGGCCTGCAGGTAGAGGTCGCAGGCCTTGATATACATGTCGAATACCTGCAGGGCCTGCTGCCTGAGGGGCTCAAGCTCCGGGGGCAACTCGATGGTGGCCGCCTGGTTGCGGTAATACACCAGGGAGGACTTGGTGTTGGAGATCTCGTTGGCCATCTTCATGCCGGAGATGATGTCCTGCCCCATGGTCTGGATGTTGCGCTGCAGCGTCTGCATGTCCTCGAAGGTACCCGCCGGCACCGCCGACTCGATGGCCTGGTAACCGGACGATTCCTCCAGCTCCTTTTCCCGTTGTGCCGCGGCCTCCTGCTCTTTTTTTATCTGTTCCTCGTGCTCGGGGCTGTACCTGTCGATGTATTCCACGCGGTAATTGCCGGCCTCGGAGGGATCCACCCAAGCCGTCTGGGTGCTGTCTTCCCAAACGTGGTTGTCGATGGGGTCGCGCACGATGGTGCCGAAACGCACCTCCACCTTGCCGGGGTTGCTGATCATGACCACAATGGCCACGGCGGCGGCCACCGCGAGCGCCAAGCCGCCACAGAGCAGGGCCATTCTGGCGCCGCGCCCCAGGCCCAGGTACCAGTCCCTGATCCTCTGCATAACCAACCTCTTTCGTCTCCTCGCTTCCGGTGGGGATAGCCGATATGCCGTGGCTCTAGTACAGGGAAAACCCGCCTTTCGCCCAGGCCCTCGCTTTTCTCAGGCCGGCGCATTGTCGCGACGCCTTACAAACATGGCCTTGAAGCCGTGGAGACCGCTCGGCTTTTGCCGACCTACGCTCAAGCCACCCACGCATTATTTTTCGACACCCGGACAGCGTTTCCGGTTCCCCCTGCCTGGCGTGCTTGCCGGGTGGGAGATCATCTCATGGTATCATGGGGCTCGTTAAGGGTTCAATTTCGCCGGCAGCCCATGTTCACGGATCCGCCGTCCCTGCCGTTGCAGTCGAAGTACATGGCGCGCTCCACGATAACCGGCACGCCGTTGGTGGAATAGATGGTGACGGAGGTGTCGCCCTGGGTGGTGATCTCGTTCAGGTATATGGTGGTGCGGGAGCCGGGGGAAAGCTGGTAGGCGCGCGGCGACGACATGCCGGTGTTACCCATCACCGCGAGGCGTATGTCGGCGGATTCGTAGGCGCTGGTGTTCTGGATCAGTATCCAGGTCTCGAATCCGGGACCGGTGTATCCTTCCGCCAGGTCCCAGCGTTCCGCGGGGGAGGTCGCGCCCCCGGTGCAGTGCCCGCCGTCCCACATCCCCCGGTAGTCGAAATACATGGCCCTCTCCGCCACCAGGCCGTCTCCTCCGCAGCTCACCTTTATGGCCAGCTCGCGGTCGGGCGCCTCGCGGTTCACGTGCACCGAGAAACGCCGGCGTGCCCTCACCACGTAGTTGGCCTGCATCTGGCTTCCGTCGGTGAAGCGGTAGTTCACGGTGGCGGTGCGATCGCTATCCGAGGGGTTGAAGAGGAGCAGCCACTCGTCGAACCCCGCGCCGGTGTAGCCCTCGGCGAAGAAGAGGTTGTTGGACGGCTCGGGGGAGCCTAGGGCGCAGTGGCCTCCTTTGCGGCCGTTATAGTCGAAATACATGGCCCTCTCGGCCACCGATGCGTAAGAGGTTTCCACCTTCGCGGAGACGTTTTTTCCCGGAGCCAGCTCGTTGACGTGCACCGTGAGCCGTGACGCCGGCAGCAGCCAGTAGTCGTATGCCTGCTCGTTTCCCGCCTCATCATAAAAGGTGAGGCGCGCGTGGCTGCTGTTGAACCAGGGGTTGAGCACCAGGATGTACTCGTCGAATCCCGCTCCCGTGTATCCCTCCGCGAAATACCAGGTGTTGGAGAGGCCGGGGCTGCCGGAGGCGCAGTGCCCGTCCGAGCGGCCCCCGCTGTCGAAATACATGGATCGTTCCACCACCACGCCCACGTCGTTCTGCGAGGATATGCAGGTGGAGACCTCGCGGTCGGGGAAGATGGCGTTGAGGTTCAGGGTGAGGCGGCAGTGGGCGGCAAGGGAGTAATATTCCTCCTTGTATCCCCCGCCGGGGTCCACGTATTCGGCACGCAACCGTGCCTCCTGGTCGTTGGGGTTCTGCACCAGGACGTAGGTCTGAAAGCCCGGCCCGGTGTAGCCCTCGGCAAGGTACCAAACCTTCTCTCCCCCCGGCTCCGGCGGCTTCCAGGTGTCGTCGTCGGGGGAGGGCTCCGGCTCCGGCTCCGGCTCCGGGGCGGGCTCCGGGGCGCCCGTGCCGAGCGCCGCGTAGGCGTTGACCTTGCCGTTTCCGTACCCGTTGTCGAAGCCCGTGGGGCCCAGGTCCGTCGCGCCTGCCTCCAGCGCCTTCTTTACCTGGGCGGGTGAATAGGCGGGGTTGGCGGCCAGCACCAGGGAAGCGCAGCCCGCCACCACCGGGGAGGCCATGGAGGTCCCGCTCATCTTACCGTACGAGCCGGGGAGGGTGGAGAGGATGGACACGCCCGGGGCGACGAGGTCGATCTCCGGACCCTGGCAAGAAAAATATGCCAATTTGTCGCCGGAATCCAGCGCCCCCACCGCTATGGCGCGGTCGCACGCGGCGGGGTAGTTCACGCTGGAGCCGCTGTTGCCGGAGGCCGCCACCACCACCGCCCCCTGGTTATAAGCGTAGTTGACGGCCTCCTCAAGGGTGTAGGAATAATCCGGGCTGCCCAGGCTGAGGTTTATCACCTTCGCGCCATGATCCGCGGCGTAGCGGATGCCCGCCGCCACGTCGGAGTCGTAGCCCGACCCCTGCGCGTCGAGCACCTTGACGGGGAGGATGCGCGCCTTCCAATCCACCCCCGCCACGCCGGTGGAATTGTTGCCCACGGCGGCGGCGATGCCGGCGACGTGCGTGCCGTGCCCGTGGTCGTCCATGGGGTCCGAGCTGCGGTCCACGAAATTATAACCCGGCAGGCATTTGCCCTTGAGGTCGGGGTGGGTGTAATCGACTCCCGTGTCCACCACCGCTATGGTCACGCCGCTCGAGCCGGTGGTGATGTCCCAGGCCTGGGGAGCGGAGACGGATGGAAGGTGCCATTGCTCCCCGTAGTGGGGATCGTTGGGGGTGGCGGATATCCTCACCACGTGGTCGTCCTCGACGAAGGCGGTGAAGGATAGCGAGGAGAGCGTCTCCTTGAGGCGCGTGAGGTCCGGGACCTCCGGGAGGCGTAGTCGCGCTACCTTGGGCAGGACCAGCTCGGGGCCTTCCCAGGAGGTAAGCCCGGGCAGCAGTCCCTCCACCGCGGAGCGCAGGGCCTGCAGCTCCCCGCCGCCGGGCGCACTCCTGAACCCCACCAGGACACGCGCCACCGCTCTCCCTTCCCCGGGTTGAGGGGCGGAAAAGGAGGGAAGGGCGGGAATGAGGATCAGGAGGAGGGCGGCGAAAAAAACGAGGGCGGGGAAGAGCCCGCCTCCAAGGTAATCTCGTTTCCTCACTTTTCGCACACCTCTTCGCGCCGCAAGATAAGAAAGCCTTTGTGGGCAACGTTTTCGCGCTCTTCCCCGCAGTTTGATAATCGGGCGAAGGCAAGGTTGCCTTGAGACGGCGTGGGTTGATTCGGACAGGACGAAGGGTTGATTCTCACAATGCTCGGCAAGACCGCGTCCGCTCGCGTGTCACAAATCGGCGACCACCGCTTGAGCGGGCGAAGAGGGGCAGCAGAAAACGACACCGGTTGTTTATAAAGGGGACGACCTCCAGAGATATTGGATATTACACCCTAACTTTAATTCGCGCAGAAAACGACACCGGTTGTTTCTAAAGGGGACGTCGGGTCGACGGGCATTCTCGCGAGCGGCGAGGATGCCGCCGGGAGAAGGCGTGAGGCAGGTCATGGCCGGAAGGCGGTTATGGTTGTAGCTTTAAAGTAGCTGAAGAAGACCTTTGCGGGGCCGCGGGGAGAAATATTTGAGAGCGGTCGCCACGGAAGATGATAAGGAGGCGGGTAAAGATGCCCATCATGCAATACAGGTGCGAGGATTGCGGAGCGCGCTTCGACGCTTTCGTCCGCAGTCCGGAGGAGATGCGGACGGGGGAGATAGCTTGCAGGAAATGCGGCTCGAGCAAGGTCAGGAGCATGTTCTCGCTCATCGGGGACGGCGTTCCTGAACGTCCTCAAATGCTCCTGGAGTGCGGCGAATGCGATTCATGCGAGGGTTGCGAGACGCGCCCGGCGTGCGGGCACGGATAACACGGACAATGAAGACATATGGCAAATATAGGTAGGTGATACCTGCATGGAATGGTTGATACCGGTGCTGATCGTGGTCGCATGGGTTGTTCTCAGCGCTTTCGTGCTCCCCAGGATGGGGGTGCCGACGTGAGTTTCGGCGGCGTGCCGCGTGCGGCACGAGGAGCAGAAAACGGGCGCAGGGCCCGAGACGCCGGGGGAGGAGACGAAAGCCGGTTGCGACAGCCCCTGAGGCCTTCCGGCTCCCCGGCAAAGCCGGCCGGAGCCGAGACGCCGGGGAGATAAGGCAGGCGCCGGGCCGCTCAACCCCTGAGGGCGGCCTCGGCGGCGTCGATGCCGCTGCGCAGGGAGCCGTCCACCGAGGGCATGTTGAGGTATTCTCCCGCCAGGAAGAGCCCCTTGACCGCGCGGTAGTGATCGCGTTTTAAGCGCAGCATCTCCCGCAGCATACCGGGAGGGGAAAGGCATACCGCCTCCTCCCAGCGGTAGATCTCGGAGAAGAGAGGCTCCTCGGGCATGGAGGGGATAAAGCGCCGTATCTCCCCTTTTAGGCGGCCGAAGACCTCCTCGTCGCCCATGGCGTTCAGCTCGAAGGCGTGTTTGCCGAAGGTGAAGCAATGCACCATGCCGCCGCCGGGGGGAGCGTAGTGGGGCGACTTGATGGAGTTGTCGGTGAACCCGGCCATGGAGGCGCCGGCAAGCCGGGGAAGCCCCACCGCGTACCACCCTTCGGGAAGCAGGCGCTTTTCCAGCCCGAACATGACGTGACAGCAGGCGCTGTAGGTCACCTTTTCCATGGGCGCGCGCATGGCCTCGGGAAGGTCGGGGATGATATCCAGGGCCTTGGTGGCGGTGGTGGTGCAGATCACCGCGTCGGCGTCCATGAATCCCTCCACCGTCTCCACCCCCTTGACCGCTCCGCCCTCCAGGACCACGCGCCTCACGGGAGAGGACAGGCGCACGCTTTCCTCGCACTCCCGGTAAAGGCTCTCCGCCAGTGAGCCTATGCCGCGCTTGAGGGTGAAAAGGCCGTTTATGGCGTACCATACCAGGGCGAGTCCGTAGCCCGCCCCCACCTCCTCCGGCTCCCCCAGGGTGAGGCACGAAGCCACCGGCTGCAGGAAATATTCCAGCACCTCGTCGCCTCCCCGCCGCCGCGCCAGGTCGGCGAGGCTCTCGTCGTCGAGATCCAGCATGTTCTGGTAGTCGATGAAGTGGAGGTCACGGCGGCGCTTGAGGACCAGGGGCATGATGCGAGCCACCTCGAGCATCCCCCGGGGGGAGAAGAGACGGAAACGCAGCAGGTCGGCGCGGTCGCGCCACAACGCCCTGGGGTCGAGCCCGGCGGTGACGGGATTGAGCCTGCCCTTTTTCCATATGGCCACCTTGAAGGGGAAGGGGACGATCTCCTCCCCGAGGCCCAGCTCGCGGCAAATGCGGAAGGTGGTGTCGTAGAACTTGAAGAAGAACTGCGCGCCCAAGTCCATGGTGTAGCCGTCCCGGCGCGCTCCCGCTATACGCCCCCCGGCGGCGTCCTTGGCCTCCAGGGCGAGCACCTCCACCCCTCGTCTGCGCAAGGTGAGGGTGGCGGCAAGCCCCGATGTCCCAGCTCCGATAACGATCACCCTCATGGCTTCCCTCCCGAATAAAAGCAAGTCCGCTTGTATGGCCAGACCATTATAGCAGGGAGGCCGGAGCGAGACATGAACCGCGCTGTCGGCAAGGGCGGGGAAGGGCGCGCGGCGCGTTCCTGCCTTGTGCGGCGCGCGAAAACCCCTTCCGTAAGGCGCTTTTTAGAATCGCATATCTAAGCGTTTTGATTCAGGGTACGGTGTATGATCACGCTCAGGTTGTGGATGAGGGCGTCCCTTTCCGCCTCGCGCTTGCCCTTCTGCCACTGCAGGTTGGCATATTCCAAAAGGCTCACTATGATGCGTGCCGCGATCTCCGCATCGAGGTCCGAGCACAGACCCCTGTCCATGTGCTCACGCAGCTTTTTCTCCACGATGCACACGAAGGGCTGGTTCAAGCCCTCAAGCGCTTCCCAGAACTCCTCGCTGTCCATGGCGGCGCGCACGATGAGGGGATGTATGGTGGCGTAGCGGGCGAAGATATCCATGACTCCGCGGATGACCGCCTCGATCTCCTCCACCGTGCGCATGGAGATGATGGAGGCATCGCCCTCGCGGTACCATTCGAAGTCCTCGAACTCGTCCACCATCTTCTGCAGGAGACAGCGAAGGAGGTCCTCTTTATTGTGGAAATAGAGCCAGAAGGTGCCGTGCCCTATGCCGGCACGGGAGATGATCTCGGCCACCTTGGCGCCATCGTAACCTTTTTCCTCGAATACCTCCATGGCCGCGTCGAGGATTCGCCGCAGGGTCTCGCGGGAGCGGTCCTGGGCGAAGTGCACGCCACGCGCCCCCGCCTGCTTTTTCTTTCCGCCCATTCCTTTCGCCGCCTTTTCCGTGGTTTTTGACGCCGTACCTCGTGTACCTTATTATGACTGACAGTCACAATTACCGTCAATTTCCATCCCGGAGGAAGCCGGGCATCCTGGCATAATCGATGCCCGCAAGGGTTCAGGCTGAACCTTCATCGCACCATCGCACCATCGCTTCCATCGCCTCCCTTGCCGCGAGGGGGCCTTGGGGTTCGTAGCCTGGGTTTTGCCCCTGGGGGCGGGCGGACGGCTCGATCACATGATGATCGATTAATACTGTTATTTGACGGGGACAGGGGAGCAATCTACAATGTTTGAAGTATGAAAAACGTGAAAAGCGCAAGAGCTTCCGGGGGCGGCCAGGGGGGCGTCGAGATCTTCGAAA
>JACVJD010000039.1 GCA_015711825.1 Candidatus Solincola daggyaiensis | reverse complement strand
CGCCGGAAGCCCCGACATCTCCCGGGAAGGAAGTAAAGGGGCGCGGGGACGCGCGCCCCGTGCCCGTATCATCGCCTTCGCGAGGGGTGGAGGTGGATGGCGGAACGGCGATGGCGGGGGAACGGGTGAGAAAGGCGTAAACAAAGGAGAGTGGAGTGTGGGTGAGAACGGGGATAGGAAAGGCAGGCCGAAGATAGGCCGCGTGGAGATGCCGGAGCAGGATCCTTCCGCTCGCAGGTCTAATTTCGACGAGGTTGCCCTGGGTCTGAGCGCCGAGGCCGCGGCCCTGGAGGCGTCGCGTTGCCTGCAGTGCAAGAAAAAGCCGTGCGTGGCGGGATGCCCGGTGGAGATAGATATCCCCTCCTTCATCGAGCTCATCGAGAAAGGCGATCCCTTGGCCGCCGCCGCCAAGCTGAAGGAGAAGAACAACCTCCCCGCCATCTGCGGTCGCGTATGCCCGCAGGAGACGCAGTGCGAGGCGGTGTGCACCCTGGGGAAAAAGGGCGAGCCGGTGGCCATAGGGAGGCTGGAGCGCTTCGCGGCCGATTACGAGGCGGCGCATGGAGAGATCGTCCTGCCTCCGAAGGACGCTCCCACGGGCAAGCGGGTGGCGGTGATCGGGGCGGGTCCGGGGGGATTGACCTGCGCCGGCGACCTGGCGCGCATGGGGCACGAGGTCACCATCTTCGAGGCCCTCAACGCGCCGGGAGGAGTGCTTACCTACGGCATCCCCGAATTCCGCCTTCCCAAGGCCATCGTCATGCGCGAGGTGGAGTACGTGCGGCGCCTGGGAGTGGAGATCAGGCTGGACCAGGTCATCGGCTGCAGCTATACCCTGCAGGAGCTTTTCGCTGACGGCTACGACGCCGCCTTCATCGCCATCGGCGCGGGCCTGCCCATGTTCATGGACATCCCGGGCGAGAACCTCAACGGGGTTTATTCCGCCAACGAGTACCTCACGCGCTCCAACCTCATGAAGGCCTACCTCTTTCCCGACTACGACACGCCGATCAAGCGGGGCAAGCGGGTGGCGGTGATCGGGGGCGGCAACGTGGCCCTGGACAGCGCGCGCACCGCCCTGCGCCTGGGGGCGGAGGAAGTGACCATCGTTTACCGGCGCTCGCGCCAGGAGATGCCCGCGCGCGCGGAGGAAATAGCCCATGCCGCCGAGGAGGGGGTGGCCTTCAAGTTCCTCACCCTGCCGGTGCGCATCCTGGGTGACGAGTGGGTGCGGGGGATGGAGTGCCTGCAGATGGAGCTGGGGGAGCCGGATGAGAGCGGAAGGCGCCGCCCCATCCCCATCAAGGGTTCGGAGTTCGAGCTGCAGGTGGACCTGGTGGTGATGGCCATCGGCACCCGCGCCAACCCCCTTCTCACCTCCACCCTGCCGGAGGTGAAGCTGAACAAGTGGGGATATATCGAGGCGGACCCCGAGACGGGGCAGACCTCGGTCCCCAACATCTTCGCCGGCGGGGACATCGTTACCGGTTCGGCCACGGTAATCGAGGCCATGGGGGCAGGGAAAAGGGCGGCTCGAGCCATCCACTCCCTACTCACGGGCAGCCCCTAAGGCGCGCACCCCACTTTATACGGGGCCGGAAATCGATGGGATAGTCGATATCGCGCCGTCACGCCGAAGGGGACCCTTGCCCCTGAGGGGATTACCTCCTCGCTTATTTTTGCCGTGTGCCGTGGAAACGCTGGGCATGCCATGCTGGACGGCTTTCCTGGAAGGTGGAGGAACAGGCCCCTGTGGGTTGGAGGGGAAGGCCCCCGTAACTCTTTCGCAGGCAGGTCCGAGAGGAAAAAGGGCCGCTCCTTTACTCCCGGGTGAAGGCAAGCAAACATGGAAAAGGCGCGATCTCATATACCTCTCAAAAACCTCTCAAAAGCCGGATCATGGTTCTTCCCCCGGAAGTGCGGGTAAAAGGCTGATGGCGATGAAAAAGCGGGGAGGAAAAACGGTGGTCAAGGCATGGGCGGTTCCCTCGAGTGCCACGCTCAAGCTGGAGAGCCCGCGATTTGCGGCGAAGAGCCCAGATGACGAGGACTCTGGATTATAATGATATTCCGGATGATCCGGGATGCGATAACGGCGGTAGAAACCAAGGGCGGTGCCCGTTCCGCGACCTCGCGATGAGCTAGGCGCGAGTCGAGAAGGGGCTGGCGTGGAAAAGGATAGTGCGGCGGCGACGGGAAAAGCGAGGTGAGATGGATGGGATTTTTTGACAAGATCAAGGAACAGGCCTCGAGCCTAGGCTCCCAGCTCGACCAGGCCCTGGATACCACCAAGCAAAAAGGGCAGTTGAACGCCCTGCGCAAGCAGAGGGCGGATTTGGTGGCCGGCCTGGGGGAGGCTCTGGTGGAGCAGTTCAGGCAGCAGCAGGTGAACGCGGAGCAATTGCGCCCGCAAGTGGACGCGATCTTCAACCTGGAACGGCAGATCCTCGACCTCGAAAAGCAGATCGAGGCCCAGAGGGTCGCGGCGGCCCAGGCACCGGCGGCGGCTCCCGCGCCTCCCCCCGCTGCGACCCCTGCCCCCCCGCAGGCGACGGCCCAGGCTCCCGCCCCTCCCCCGCCCGCGCCGCAGCCTGTGGCGGCGGCCTCCGCCTGTCCCTCCTGCGGAGGCGAGGTGCCCGAGGGTTCCGCGTTCTGCCCTAACTGCGGGGCGAAGGTCTAGAGGTCGCCGGCGGACCGGTCCCGGAGGCGGTGGGGATGGCGAGGCGCGCCGGAAAGGCCCTCCCGCCGTTGCTCGCTTTTCTAGCGCTGATCTTCGCCGTGGGAGGATGCGGGCAGGAGACGCCGGAGAGAACGGTGTACAAGTTCCTGGGGGCAGTACAGGCCCACGATTTCCCGGCCATGCGCTCCTGCGTCAACCCCGAGGCGCTGCAGAAGGTGTCGCGAGGGAGCGGGGAACTGGCGCGGGCCTGGGAGGGTCTTGACCGTGTGTATCTCGCCGAGCCCGTGAACTGGCGCATGGCGTTCACCGGCATAGAGCTCGAGAGCGAGTACCTGGACGGAGAACGCGTCCTGGTGAGGATCGCATCCGGGCGATGCGCCCTCTACCGCCTGCAAGGAGGGACTTGGCGGGAGAAAGGCGGGATCGACTTCGCCCGCGAGGATTTCGTGCCCCTTTACCTGGTGCGCAGGAACGGCGAGTGGTTCATGGAGGCGCTGGACCTCTACGTCGTCAACGCCCTCGAGAAGGCGGCGGAGGAGTGAGCACGACTTCGGGTAGGTCGCGCGCCGGAAGGCAAGCCGGGGATTCGGGCATCCCGTGGGCGGGACTGCGCGGCTTGAAAGGCGTGGGAGCACCGCGCCTCTATGCGCGGATAGGCGTGGATAGGCGCCCGTGCTCTCGGGCTCGTCGGGATGCGGGTTCCCCGCCGGGCCTGAGAGGCGTCGCGAGATGCGGATAGCGGGGATGCAAGGCCGGCGGAGAAAGAAGGGGTATGGCCGATTGCGCCTCACTGTGCGCCTGGCGGTAGGCTGTTCGCCTGTCATGGGAGGCGTATAGAATAAGGGGGATAATGGAGAGCGAAAAGCCGGTCGCCAAGGCTGAGGAGCAAGGCGGGATCGCGTGAAAGGATTCCCGGACACGAGGCCCGCGGCAAGGAGTGCCGCGGCGGAAGATGCGCACGTTGCGGCGCGGGCGGACAAGGGGGTTTGAGTTGCGTTGTCCCAACTGCGGTTATGATAACCCGGAGGGCCGCCGTTATTGTGAGGAGTGCGGCGAGAAGATACTGGATCTCGAGGCGATGAAGGCGCGCGCCCGCAGGCGCTCCCAGAGGGAGGCGGCGCGTTACCGCCGCGAGGCCCGCAGCAAAGGCCTGGACGCCGAGGAGGCGGAAAGGAGAAGGCGCCGCGCGCGCCGCCGCACCAGCCCCCTGGTCGGATTGCTGCTTCTGGCGGCGCTGGCGGCGCTGGCGGTGATGTTGGTGGTGGTCGCGACGGGCGGGGACAGCGGGCCGGAAAAGGCGGTCAAGGAGTTCTACGGCGCCATACGCGACAAGAACGTCATGCTCTATCTCAAGCACACCGACCTCGAGCTCTATAAGATGGCGCAGAGAGGAGAATACGAGCCGGATCCCTATACCGAGGGCATCGACTACGATTATTACGCTCTGGACGGGTTGAAGACCCGCCTGGTCAAGGAGGAGGGGGATTTCGCCGAGGTCGAGTTGGTGGGGGGCGCCTTCAAGGGTTTCTTTAACTCGGGAGGCGACAGCGGGGGCATCGACTTCGCGCAGTATCCGAGAACGGTACGCCTGGTCAAGGTGGAGGGCATATGGCTGGTGCAGGATTACCAGCTTGCCAAGCTGCCCTATTATTACGAGGACATCGGGCCGGGGGAGCCGGAGTTCCCGGAGGTGGAGGAAGGAGCGCCGGGCCCAAGCTGACAGGCGCAGGCGGGTGCAATATACTTAGGCGGTCGAGATGAAGGCGGTTTGAGGCCGGGATTAAACGAAAAAGGAATGAGGCGAGTTTCCATATCGGGCCATGGGGTCGAAGGAACGCTAGCGAGGAGGTCGGGTTTGCGGGCTTCAAGGTTATTTATATACGCCGCCGCCGCGGTTTTTATCCTTGCCTGCGCGGGGTGCGGCTGGAGCAGCGGGTCGTCCTTCCGGGACGGGTTCGACCCCAATGAAAGGACTCCGGTTACGGCGGTCAAGAAATGGTTCAAGTCCATGGAGTGGAAGGAGAGCGAGAACCCCGAGGGGAAGATGGTGCGCAACCCCGATAACGGGCGGGATTTCGAATTGTACCTCGAGGTGTTGAACCCCGAGTTCCTCCTGGATGAGGCCGGCCGCTTCGTGGGCATGGAGCAGGTGGATTCCCTGCGGGAGATGTGGAACTCCAAGGAGTGGGAGATCGAGTTCCTGGACGTGGAGATGGAGGAGACGGAAAACGACGGTAGGGATGCCACGGTGGCCCTGACCGGTGGGGGCGTGCGCTACATAGGAAAAGAGATGTTCGGGAGCCCGGAGTACAAGCAGGACAGTTTCGGCGACAAGAAGGGCGAGATATACCTCCGCTGGTACGAGGATGCGGAGAACGACCCCCTGCTCTCCATCCCCGGCTTCGAGGATATCGCCGGCAAAGGGCGCTGGGTGGTGGTGGGAGGCTTGGACCTCTCCGAGGACGAGCCATGGGGAGAAAGCCCTTAACACACGTCTCTATCGGCGCTCACGCGGTGTTACCGTGACGAAGCGGAGGCATTGAAGCCGTGCCCTCGGCGGTTTGTACGCGGCGTGATACTTATCGACCAACCCCGGAGGTTTCATCCCAACCAGATTATAGAGGGGTCGATCACGCCGTTCTCGATGGTCAGGAGAGCGTAGGAGAGGCGGTCCGAGAAGCGCCGGTCGGTGGGGGTCCCGGGGTTCACGAGCAGCACTCCCTTGCGTTCGTCCACGCAGGCGCGATGCGTGTGGCCGAAGACCACCGCGTCCACCCCGGAGAAGCGCGAGAGCACCCTTCTCTCGATGCCCACGGGCGGGCCCCATCCATGGATGAGGCCGATGAGTTTCCCCTCCACCTCCACGGTCACCTGCTGGGGAAGCACGGAGCTCACCTCCGGCAGGTCCATGTTGCCGGCCACCGCGCGCACCGGGGCCAGGGCGCGCAGTTCCTCCAGCACCCTCATATCCACCAGGTCGCCGGCATGCAGCACCAGGTCCGCCTCGCGCGCCGCCTCCAGCACCTCGCGCGGAAGCGAGTCCCCCACCTTGGGTATATGGGTGTCCGATATCACCAGTACCCTGGCCATGTCTCCTCCTCCGTCCCCGGCCCGCCATGCGCGTTGCTGGACGGGACGCCCTTTTGCCCTCGCCCTGCCTCTCGTCTCCCAGGGCGCATATGAGCTTTCGCGGCACCGCGCTTTTGCCTTTCCCCGCGCTTGCTATATTATATAGGTGGTCCGGACCGCGGGAGAAAGAGATGATCCATAAGAGGAAGAAGGAACTGCGCAAAAAGGTCCAGGAGCTGCGCGACGCCCTTGACCCCGAGCAGAGAAAGCTGCTGTCGGCGCGCGTGGCCGAGAACCTCTGGAGGGTGCCGGAGTTCGCGGCGGCAAAGACCGTCTTATTCTTCATCTCCTTTCGCAGCGAGGTGGATACCCTGCCCATAATCCGCCGCGCCCTAGACGAGGGCAAGGTGGTCTGCGTTCCGTGCACCAACGACGGGGATAAGAGCATGGTGGCGTCGCGCATCTTGGATCTCCAGCAAGACCTCGCGCCGGGGAACTACGACATCCTGGAGCCCAAGTGTGACTGCCTGCGACCGGTGTCACCGGAGGAGATCGACGTGGTGCTCATGCCGGGGGTGGCCTTCGACCTATCCGGCGGAAGGCTCGGCTACGGCGGCGGCTATTACGACCGCTTCCTGGAGAAGTGCAGCCCTCGCTGCCGCCTCATCGCCGTGGCCTTCGAGTTGCAGATCGTGGAGCACGTCCCCTGCGCCGATCACGACGCGCGTATCCATAACATCGTCACCGAAAAGCGGGTCATCGAATGCCCCGCCGCCTGCCGCCTCCTGCCGGACCTGCGATAGCGCCGCCCCGGTTAAAGCGACCGCGGTCATGGTATAATCGACCGGTGCAGGCGGATGACGCCCGAAAAGCGTTCTATTTCGGTCTTGAAGGTTAGCCGGAACCGGACGCGATCATGCTTCTCGCCGACCAGGTTGCCGGTGGGGGTCCATCATCATGCGGGAACGTAAACCGTACGCCCGCTCGCGTTCCGGATCTGAACCTCGTATCAGGGAGTGATGAGGCCTTGGAGGGAAGCCATGCCCGCCAGGGAAAGGCGCAGGAGAAGGAGGCTGACGCGCCGGGAACTGCTGGTGTTCCTGGCCGTGCTCGGCCCCGGCATCATCGTGAACATGGTGGACACGGACGCCGGGGGCATCGCCACCTACTCCGTTTCCGGCGCGCGTTACGGCTATGACCTCCTCTGGATCCTGACCCTGACCGCCGTTTTCCTCGCCCTTATCCAGGAGTTGATCGTGCGCCTGGGCACGGTCACCGGCAGGGGTCTCGCCGCCCTGATCAGGGAGCGCTTCTCGCTACGCATCACCGCCATGGTCATGCTCGCGCTGCTTTTCACCAATTTCGCCAACACCGTCTCCAACTTCGCGGGACTCGCGGCCAGCCTGCAGCTCTTCCATCTCCCTCCTTTGCTGGCCATCCCCCCCCTTGCCTTTGCGATCTGGTGGCTGGTGGTCAAGGGGACCTACCAGAGAGTGGAAAAGGTATTCCTGGTGGTCAGCCTGGTGTACATCGCATATTTCGTGTCCGCTTTCCTCGCAGGCCCGGTTTGGTCGGAGGTGGGACGCTCGCTGGTGATGCCCAAATTGAGGATGGAGACCCCCTACCTTGTACTGGCGGTGACCAACATCGGGACCACCATCGCCCCCTGGATGCTCTTTTACCAGCAGTCCTCCATCGTGGACAAGGGGCTGGACGCCGAGAAGATGATCTACGAGCGTATGGATACCATGGTGGGGGTGTTTTTCGCCGTGGTGGTGGGGATGTTCATCATCATCTGCTGTGCGGCCGCCTTCTATTACAAGCCCGGGGTGGGCGCCGTCAGCATCACCTCCGCGGAGGAGGCGGCGGCGGGGCTGGCGCCGGTGGCGGGCAGTTACGCCGCCTACCTCTTCGGTTTCGGTCTCTTCGCGGCCTCGCTCTTCGCGGCCTCCATCCTTCCTCTCACCACCGCTTACACGGTGTGCGAGGCTTTCGGCTGGGAGGCGACCATCGACCGTCCCTACCGCGAGGCTCCCCAGTTCTACCTCACCTACACTTTCTTCATCGTCGGAAGCGCGCTGCTGGTGATGGTGCCGCGCATCAACCTCGTCTTCATCATGGTGGCCTCCCAGACCCTCAACGGCATCTTGTTGCCGGTTATCGTGACTTTCATGATGATCCTGGTCAATGACCGCGAGTTGATGGGGGAATACACCAACAGGCCGCGCTTCAACGCCTTGATGGTGATGGTGGTGGGTTTTCTCTACCTTATCAACCTGGCCTTGATCGTGTCCACTTTTGTTTCCTCGGGCTGAAAGGAGGAGCTTGGTTATCGCCGGATGGGGGAGCTGCGCGGCGGTCGCGAACGGGGATTGCCGATATCCCCGCCATGGAGATATCCCATGCCGGCGTTTATGCCGCCCGCGAGCGGCGTTCCGTTACGGCCATGCCGCCGCCCTCTCGGCAGCGCGCGGCATCGGGCCGTCCCGTCTTCCTCGAGGGCAAGGGGGTGAAGCTTGATGGAGGAAGGCCAGATAATGCTGGCGTCCCTGCTGAGGCGCGAGGTCAGGGACGCGAGGGACCGCGAGGTGGGCCATCTGGAGGACCTGGCCTTCGACCTCGAGGCTAGGCCTCCCGTGGCCACCGACATCGCCGTGCACCTGGAGTGGACGGACCGCGTCGGGGGCCTGCTGTTGCCGCGTACCGTCGAGGACATCGTGCTCCTGCTGCCGTGGTCGGAGGTGGAAGCCCTGGATCCCGAGGCGGTGTACCTGAGGCATGAGCACCCACACTTCGAGGTGGCGTCGAGCGAGGGAAAGCTGCTCCTGCGCAGGGACGTCTTGAACAAGCAGATGGTGGACGCGGAGGGGAACCGCCTGCAGCGCGTGGACTCGGTGATCCTAAAGCCCGAGGGGGTGCTGCTCTTCCTGGAGGGCTTGCAAGTGGGCATGGAGTGGTTCCCGCCGGGAAGACGCATGGAGCGCATAGTGGGAAAGCTGCGCCGCCGATACAACCGCGCCGGGGAGGCGAACGTCATACCCTACGAGGCCATCTTGCGCGTGGACGAGGATGCCCTGGTCATCCGGACCTGAGGGGCCGGGGCATAGAGCGGGGCAGGGAACTCGCGGCCGTCGGTCTTTACTGCCGTTGCCCCGTCGGCTTGAGCAGGACCTTGTGCTCCAGGAGGGTGATGGCGGCTACCTCCGCCTCGAGGGCGCTTTCCTCACCGATGATGTTGGAGAGGATGACCTTGCCCCCTTCCTCCCTGATGCTGATCACGTCCTCCATGATCAACCGCTCTTCCTCGCCCTCCATCAGATAGGCGTGGGATTCACACATCTCTTCCACCTCCGGCGTTCTTGAAGCTGATGCTGCGCACCAGGTGGTTCCAGTTACAACCTATGCACACCTCCACCACGTAACAGGTGAAGTCCTTGTACCTTTTCCGCAAACCGTCGAACACCATCTCGGTGGGATATACGCGGCCGTTGTCGCCGTCGAGCTCGTTGCCGTACACGAAGTTGAGGAGTCGGAGGTTCTCCTTGCGGCAGACCGGGCAGAGGCACGAGGTAGTCTCGCCCACGTTGGTGGCGATGCGACGGATCTCCGGGTGAGCGTCGCAGACGTCGTACACCGATAGCCGCCCGCAGCGGAAATCGCGCAGCACGGACCGCTTACGCAGGGTATAATCCACCGTGGTCGCCAAACTTTTCAATTCTTGCCTCACTTTCCGTCGCGTCCATTATACCCCACGCTGCGGAACTCCAACGCCACGCGGTTTGATGGGCGACAATCGCTATGCCTCGCCGGCGCGGGTGAGATCACCGCGTAAGGATGACGGCGGTAACGGAAAACCCGACCCCCTTTTTCCTCGCTCGCTTGCGGGTGGGATTCCCGCGTAAGGATGACGGGGTTGGCGGAGCGGTTACGGGTGATGGCGATGCCCCGCCGACGTAAGGGAGAACCCTTCCTAGGTCAACTGGTCGTTGCTTTCCAGGCCGCGCAGGTGGGCCACGTCGTTCATGTGACGCAACACCCATCCCCGCTCCCCGCGGGTGATGACGTTTATGGCCCCGTTGGATTGCTCCACCCTCCAGATCCCCCGCGTGGGCAGGTCGAGGACGATACAGATTATCAGGCGGTTGATGAGCTTATGCCCCACCAGCAGCACTCTTTCCGCATGCCTTGTTGCGAGCCACTCCAGGCCCTGCTGCAGCCTGTTCCTGACCTCCCGGACCGATTCGCCTCCGGGGAACACGGTCTCCTCGGGACTCTCCGCCCAGGCGGCGAACTCCCGCGGCCAAGCCTTGGCGATCTCGGCGATGCTCTTGCCGCTCCATTCGCCGTAATCGACGTCCATGAAGTAATCGAGCGGCACCACCTCGCCTCCATGCCGGGCGGCGATGGCGTGGGCGGTCTGCATGGACCTCTGCAGGGGGCTGGAGTAAAAGGCCTCGAATGCCTCTCCCTCCAGGTAACGCGCGGCGGCCTCCGCCTGTTCGTGCCCCCTTGCGTTCAGGGGCAGGTCAACGCGTCCGCGGAACACGTCTGCGCGGTTGTATTCCGTCTCTCCATGTCTTACGAGCACCAGCTCCACGCTCTCCCCTTTCCTCCGTCGTTTGCTTGCTCCTGGAAGGCCTGCGCCCGGCGTCTCCTTACGCCCTCCCGTGCGACCCCCGTGCTGCCGGCGCCGGCCGTGGCGAGCCGGAAAGCTTAGGGAGATAAAACCTCCTGTTATAGGTTTGAGATGGCGGCTTCCTTCAGCGTCGGGCTCAACCCGTGGCCCTGGAGGCGTCCAAAGCCTCCATGTAGCCGAAGGTGGTATAGTAGATGGCGCGGTCGAAATAGAGAACCACCTGGTTGTTCAGCTCAAGGGCTTGGTAAAGCTCGAGGTTGGTCTGGGTAAGCCCCTCGGATAGCACCTCCAGCCAAAGGTACCTTTTAAGGAGGATAAGGGCCATGATAACCTCTTCTAGCCGGAAGCCTTCCTGGTAGCGGCGTTGCCCCAGGTTCATGTAGAAATGTCTGATCTCCTCCTGCTTGGTCTCCGGACTCAACCAGTATCCCAGCCGCTCGTAAACCGCCATGGCCCGCTCGAAGAGGAGCTCCTCGGGAAAATGGTGGTAGGTGGGGGTGTATTTGGACTGCCGGACCTCCTTCAACCAGAGCTTGGCCACCTTATCCGCCCTGGTTTCGATCATTTTCACGAATCTTCTGGTCAGCACGGCAACCTCCGCAGGTGCGATATTCAGTTCGGGCTCCAATTAGGGCGAAAGACAGGGATATTATAACCGTTTCGGGGACCTTTTCAAATTGCCCACTCTCAGGGTACGGCGCAATCTCCGTCGTCTCCGCGTAGCTTATCGAGGCCGTGGGGGAGGGCGGGGAGGATGACCTCCAGGTTCTCCCGCGCCCCGCGGGGGCTTCCGGGAAGGTTGACGATGAGGGTGCGGGAGCGCGTACCGCTCACGGCGCGCGAGAGCATGGCGTGGGGGGTCTTGGAGAGAGAGGCGGCGCGCATGGCCTCCGCGAACCCCGGAGCCTCGCGCTCGATAACCCGCCGGGTCGCCTCGGGGGTGACGTCGCGTTGACTCAGGCCGGTGCCGCCGGTGGTCAGCACCAGGTCCACTCTCAGCTCGTCACAGTAGTGCCGCAGGCGTTCGGCGATGGCCTCCACCTCGTCGGGCACGATATCTCGCGCCTCCACGCTCCATCCCTGGGCGAGGATCGCCTCCTCCAGGGCCGCACCCGAGAGGTCCTCCCTTTCCCCGCGCGAACCCTTATCGCTTACGGTCAGGATCGCCACCCGGTATTGCGCCGTCTTTCCCATCTCGGCCCCTCTTTTCACGCTCCAGCCCTATTGCGTATGGTCCCGCAGTTCCCCATGCCTCGGAAACCTTACCCCTTCATGCGAGGTGTTTGCGCCCCGCCCGCTATTCCGCCGGCCTGATCTTATCCCCCGGCGTCACCGTCCCGCCCTCTATTACGCGCGCGAAGATGCCCTCGCGGGGCATTATGCAGTCGCCCGCGGCGTAATAGATGGCGCAACGGTCAACACACTCCTTGCCCACCTGCGAGACCTCGAGGATCACCTCGTTCCCCACCAGCAGGCGATCCCCTATACGCAAGGAAAGGAGATCGATGCCTCGGGTGAGGAGGTTTTCCCCGAAGGCCCCGGGCCTGGGGTCCGCGAGCCCTTTTTCCCGCATTTTGTCCACGCTCTCGTCCGCGAGCAGGCTGACCTGGCGGTGGCCGAAGCCGAAATGGGCGTCTCCCTCAATGCCCTTGCCGGGCACGAGCACCACCCGGTCGACCGCTTCCTTCTGAACGTGCTTCTCGGCGCTGACGCATACCGCCGTGATGCTGCCCTCAAACATTGGGATAAACCTCCAACACGATGCTCTTTTCGCCGAGGATCTCGATATCCGTGATGCCCGGCGTTATTCCTCCTCCCGACGCCGCCATAGATCCTTTCTCGTCAAGGCCGTCTTCGTATGGCCATAAGCGCGTAGCCGGTTTTCGCCAGACCCGCGACTCCCGCCCTTGCCCGGCGTGCGGGGGCCCTAGGTCGCGCCGCGTTCATAGGTTCCCGACTTGCCGCCGGCCTTGAACAGCAGCTTCACTTCCTTGACGGTCATGTCGCGGTCCGCCGCCTTGCACATGTCGTAGATGGTGAGTGCCGCCACCGCCGCCGCGGTGAGGGCCTCCATCTCGATCCCCGTACGGTCGAGGGTTCTTGCCCTCGCCGTCACGGTGATGGTGGAAGCCTCGCGATCCACCTCGAACTCCAGGTCCACGCCGGTGATGGCGATGGGGTGGCACATGGGGATGATCTCGCTGGTTTTCTTGGCGGCCATGATCCCCGCCACCTGGGCCACCGCCAGCACGTCACCCTTCTCGACTCCGCCGCCCAGGATGAGGTCGAGGGTGGAATCGCGCATGGTCACCGTGGCCTGGGCCACCGCCTCCCTGACCGTCGCCTCCTTGGCCGATACGTCCACCATCCTGGGCCGTCCCGACTCGTCGAGGTGGGAAAGCCTTCCCTTTGCGCCCTCGCTCACCCTTCAGCCTCCGATCTGGGACATGGTCCTGCCCGGGTCCTCGTCGGTCAGGCCGCCGTGGTCACGGGGCTTTGCGGACAACGAAACCCGTATGGTTTCCAAGATGTCGGCGTCGCTTCCGCCGTTTCGCATGATCCTCAACAGGTCTATCTCGAAAGGGGAGAAGAGGCACGGCCTCAACTTGCCGTCGGCGGTAAGGCGCAGGCGGTTGCAGTGGGGACAGAAGTGCGAGCTCACGGGGGATATGAAGCCTATGGTGCCGCGGGCCCCCGGGAGCTCGAAATAGCGTGCCGGGCCCGCCCCCCGCGGCGGCCGGCACCTCCTGAGTTCCCCGAACCTCTCCAGCGCCCCCTTTATCTCCTGCGCGGGCACGTAAAAGCTGCCGTCGATGGTCCCGCAAGGGCTCATGTACTCGATGAACCTGACGTGCACGGGCAGGCGCCTGAGGAGGGAGATGAAATCCTCCAGCTCCTCGTTGAGGTGGGGCAGCACCACCACGTTGATCTTGACCGGATCCATGCCCGCCTCCAGCGCCGCCTCCACGCCCTCCAGGGCGTCTCTGAGCCTGCCGGTGCGCGTCAAGCGGCGGTAGGTATCCTCGCGCAGGGAGTCGATGCTGATGTTCACCCTGCGCAGGCCCGCCGCTGCCAGCCTCTCCGCCTGGGCCGCAAGCAGGGTGCCGTTGGTGGTGAGGGAGATGTCGAGGGAAGGGCGAAGGGAGGCCACCTCGGCCACCAGGCAGTCGAGGTCCTTTCGCACCAGTGGCTCGCCCCCCGTGAGGCGCACCTTGCTTATCCCCGCCCCCACCGCCACCTTGAGCGCGCGCGCGATCTCCTCGTAGGTGAGGATATCGGCGTGGTCGAGGTGGGGAATCCCCTCGGCGGGCATGCAATAGACGCAACGCAGATTGCAGCGGTCGGTCACCGCGAGACGCAGATAATCTATACTCCTGGCGTAAGGGTCTTTAAGGGAGGTCATCCGCCCGCTCCCGCAAGGGTAAAAAATACGGCGACATCAACTCGCCACACGCCTCATTCACCGCCTATGCAGGTTTTTCGCTCACGGGGTGATTATAGCACAGGGCCCCGCTGCCCCGGCTTGACGGCGTTATGCTCCGGCCCGCGGGGCCACGCGCAGGAGGAAAACCCCGCAAGTCGATGTATCCCGACCTGGGCGGCGAAAATCCCTTGCCGGATCAGCCCGCATTTCTCCGTAGCTTGGCCAGCTTCGGGGCGATCACCAGGCGGCAGTAGGGTTGTTCGGGGTTGCGCTCGAAGTAGCGGTGGTGGTATTCCTCGGCGGGGTAGAACCTATCCAGCCTCTTTACCTCCGTGACGATGGGCTGGTCGTATTCCCCCGCTATACGGGAGATGAATGTCTCCACGCGCTCCTTCTGCCTTTCGTCCGCGTAGAGGATTATCGACCGGTATTGCGTGCCCACGTCCGCCCCCTGCCGGTTCAGGGAGGTGGGATCGTGAGAGGCGAAGAAGACCTCCAAGATCTTCTCCAGGCTGATCTTCCGGGGGTCGAACTCGACCTCCACCACCTCGGCATGCCCCGTGGCTCCGTCGCAAACCTCGCGGTAGGTGGGATTGGAGACGAAGCCGCCGGCGTACCCCGGCGTTACCGTCACCACGCCTGCAACGGTGCTGAAAAAGGCCTCCGTGCACCAGAAACAGCCTCCGCCCAGGACAATGCTCTCGTACCCGTCATCTGCCATTGGGGATAAACCTCATGGATATGGAGTTCACGCAATGACGCGTGTTCTTGGGCGTGAAGCCCTCGCCCTCGAAGACATGGCCGAGATGGCCGCCGCACTTGGCGCAGATTATCTCCGTGCGCCTGCCGTCCGCGTCGGGCTGCCTTTTCACCGCCCCCGGGATCTCGTCGTCGAAGCTCGGCCAGCCACATCCGGAGTGGAATTTGTCCTCGGATCGGTAGAGGGGCGCCCCACACCTGCGGCATACGTATGTCCCCGGCTCGAAGAGATCGGTGTACTCGCCCGTGAAGGGCGGCTCCGTGCCCTTATGGACTATCACCCACTCCTCGTCCGGCGTCAGCTTTTTCCCTTCCATGTCTCCAATATATAATCTCGCAGGGTCGGTCGGACATGTCCTAAATCAACCGCTACCCCTTTCGTGTCTTCGCCGGTCCTGCATCGTCCTTCCCGCCTTCCATGAAGCCTTGCCCCGTACCACACCCGCGCCGCTCACCGCAACACCCTTGGCCCCGATCCAGGCCCCGCCCGTCGCGAAGCCTTCCGGCTCAGCTGCCGGTATCACCATGTCTTCTCTCCCGCCCGCCGCCCCGCTTCCCGCGTAGTCTCCGCCCCGTTTGGGGTAGAATGGGGTGGAAGGAAGATCGGACGATGCAGCGAGAAGGAGCGCTCCATGGCGTACGTGAACGGACAACGGCCCCTTCCCTCCCGCGCCGGCCTGGTGGTGGTGGGCGGCGGGGTCATCGGCTGCTCCATCGCGCGCGAGGCCACCCGCTTTATCTCCGACGTGGTGGTCATTGAAAAGGAGAGCGACGTCGCATGCGGCACCTCCAAGGCCAACAACGCCGAGGTGCACTCGGGGATAGGCGAGGACGCCGGCACCCTGAAGCAGAAACTCAACGTACGCGGCAACCAGCTCTATGACGAGTTCGTGCGCGGCCTGGGGGTGGAGCTCAAGCGCCAGGGGTTGCTCATCGTGATCACCCAGCGCACCATTCCCCGCGACGGCGGCATGCCCGAGGAGGAGCGCATGGAGCTGCTCACCCGCAAGATCCCCGAGGGCATCGTGGCCTACGGCGAGAACGCAGGCATAAAGGGCTTGCGCATCCTCACCCGCGACGAGGTCTTCCGCATGGAGCCCAACGTCACCCGCGAGGCGGTGGCGGGGGTGTTCGACCCCACCTACGGGCTCATCAGCCCCTACAAGCTCACCATCGCCCTGGCGGAACACGCGGTGATCAACGGCGCGAAGGTGTTCCTCAACACCGAGGTCACGGGATTCCGCGTGGAGGGCGGCGCGGTGCGCGCGGTGATCACCGACCGTGGCGAGATCGAGACCCCCATGGTGGTCAACGCCGCCGGGGTCTTCGCCGATGAGGTTGCGGACATGGCGGGGGCGGGAGGCTTCGTCATCCATCCCCGCAAGGGAGCCACCCTGCTCTTCGACCGCCAGGTGACGGCGGAGTACGTGAGGTCGAGCGTGGCCGAGTTCCGGCTGCCGGGGCAGAGGACCACTCAGAGCAAGGGCGGCGGCGCCATGCCCACGGCGGAGGGGAACCTGCAGCTCGGGCCCACCGCCATCGAGACAGACGACAAGTACGACACCTCCATCTCCGCCGAGGAGATCGAGGAGATCTTCGAGCGCTTCCACTACCTCCTGCCTGATTTTCCCAGGGACGCCCTCATCTCCGCCTTCAGCGGGGTGCGCGCCCCCACCCTGGAGGAGGATTTCGTCATCGGGGCCTCGGAGGCGGTGCGGGGGTTCGTCAACGTGGCGGGCATCCAGTCGCCGGGGCTGGCCTCGGCGCCGGCCATCGCGGAGATGGTCCTGGGCATCCTGCACGAGCTGGGGCTGTCGCGCGAGCCGCGCCCCGATTTCGACCCCGTGCGCCCCGCGCCCCCCAAGTTCTCCGAGCTCTCCAACGTGGAGCGCAACCGCCTCATCCGCGAGGACCCGCGCTGGGGGAACGTCATCTGCCGCTGCGAGACGGTGACGGAGATGGAGGTGGTGAACGCCGTACACTCCATCATCCCGGCGACCAACATGGACGCGGTGAAACGCCGCACTCGCACCGGCATGGGGCGCTGCCAGGGCGGTTTCTGCCACAACCGCGTGGCCGCCATCCTCGCGCGCGAGCTGGGTATCCCCGTGACCGAGGTCACCAAGGACGGGGAGGGCTCGCCCGTCTTCCTCGGCGTGGCCAAGGAGTTCCTGGGGGGTGCGGCGCGGTGAGCGCGATCCGCAGGCCGCAGTGCGTGGTCATCGGCGCCGGCCCCGCCGGGCTGGGGGCGGCGCTGGCGGCGCGCGAGGCGGGGCTTTCCGACGTCATGCTCATGGAGCGCGATTTCGAGCTGGGGGGGATCCTGCCGCAGTGCATCCACGACGGCTTCGGATCCATCGTCTTCGACCAGGTGCTCACCGGCCCCCAGTACGCCCAGCGCTTTATCGAGCGCGTGGAGAAGGCGGGCATCGAGGTCAAGCTGAACACCATGGTGCTGGAGATGCGGGGCGACCGGCGCATCACCGCCGTGAACCCCCGTGACGGGGTGTTCGAGCTGGAGCCCGCCTCCATCGTGCTGTCCATGGGCTGCCGCGAACGCACGCGCCACCAGGTGATGATACCCGGGTACCGTCCCGCGGGGGTGATCTGCGCCGGCGCCGCCCAGCGGGACATCAACATCGAGGGGCTCATGCCCGGGCGGCGGGTGGTCATCCTGGGCTCGGGGGACATCGGCCTCATCATGGCCCGGCGCTTCACCCTTGAGGGGGCGGAGGTGGAGGGGGTCTACGAGATCATGGACCATCCCGGCGGTCTCACCCGCAACGTAGTGCAGTGCCTGCACGACTACGACATCCCCCTGCATCTCTCGCACACCGTGACCTTCATTCATGGAAGAAAAAGGGTGGAGGCGGTGACGGTGGCGCGGGTGGACGAGGCGCTCAGGCCCATCAAGGAGACGGAGCGCCGCGTGCCCTGCGACGCCCTGGTCCTCTCCGTCGGCCTCATTCCCGAGAACGAGCTCTCCAAGCAGGCGGGGGTGGAACTGGATCCCCTGACCGCGGGACCGGTGGTGGACGAGCGCATGCATACCTCGGTGGACGGCATCTTCGCCTGCGGCAACGTGGTCAGCGTGTTCGACCTCGTGGACTGGGTGACGCAGACGGCGGAGACGGCCGGGCGCGGCGCGGCGGAGTACGTGCTCGAGGCCGGCAGGAGGAAGCGCAAGCCCCCGGTGCGGGTCACCGCGGGGAGGAACGTGAAGTTCGTGGTACCGCAGCTGCTGCGGGAATTCGACCGTGAGATCGACCTCTTCTTCCGCGTCGAGCACCCCGAGCGCGCGGCCCGGACGCGGGTGCTGGTGGACGGGGAGGAGCTCTATTCCCGCAAGGCGAAGATGGTGCGGCCGCCGGAGATGATAAAGGCGGGGGCGGACCCCGGCGGGGCGAGGAAGGTGGAGGACATCACCGTGGAAGTGGTCGGCGATGAGGAGGAAGCATAGGCGGTGCCGCGCCGGCGGCGGCAGGCGGGAGACGTGAGAGGACGGCGAAAAACGGGTGAGCCATGAAGAAGACGCATAATTACACCTGCATCAACTGCCCCCTGAGCTGTGCCCTGGAGCTCACGGAGGAAAACGGCGAGGTCCTGGAGGTCAAGGGAGCGGACTGCAAGGTGGGGCAGAAATACGCGCGGGAGGAGTTCGAGAACCCCCGCCGCGTGGTGAGCACGACGGTGCGGGTGGAGGGGGGCGCCCTCCCCCTGCTGCCGGTGGTGAGCGCGGCGCCCATACCCAAAGCCCTGGTGAGGGACGCGGTGCGCATGCTTTCCAAGCTCACCGTAAACGCCCCTGTCGCAGACGGACAGGTCATCTACCCCGACATCCTGGGCACCGGTGTGGACATCATCGCCTCCCGTCCCCTCCCCTGATGGTGCCATCCCTCCACTTCTGGGGTCAGCCCCCGACTTTCAACAAACGGTGCCAGGCCTCAACTGAAATTGCCATCACGCCATGCACTTGCCTCAAACGCCATCACGAGCAGGTATATTCCACGAAGAGGCGGTCCCTAAGCGCTCGCCAAATCTGATGGTGCCTGCAATACCAGCCAGCCTCCCTTCCTTACAAGGGTCATAGTGCGCCTCGGTCCTAAGTCCGGGCCTGACCCCAAGGACAAAGCAGGGTGTTTTACGAAAAGCGGGAACATCGCGCGCGCAAGCGGGGTCATAGATCGAGTACGATCCGTGACATAGAAGGAAGGGGCGTAGAAAAAACCGTGCTCTTTGACGTCGAGCTGTTGCATATGACCGAGTTCGTGGCCAGCAGGCAGTTCATTCTGCCGGCGCTTTTTGTGCTGGGCGGGTTCCTGATAGGCTTTGTCCTCGAGCGGGTGCTCCTCCTGGCCTTGGGCAGGCTGTGGTCCCGCCGCGGCTGGGACGGGTGGCAGACGGTGCGCAAGTCGATGCTGGGCATGATCACCTTATTGAGCGTGGCCGGCGGTTTGTATGCCGCCATCAAGGTCGCCAGCCTGTATCCCGCGGCGCTGCAGGTGTATCGGAAGGCTTTCCTGGTGCTGGCGGTGTTCATCGTTTCACTGGTGACGGCGAGGATCGCGGCGGGCCTGGTCGACCTGTCCATTAGAAAGGCCGAGGGCGCGCTGCCCTCCACCACCATTTGGGGAAACGTGGTGAGGATGTTGATCATGCTCACCGGCCTGCTGGTGGCGCTGAAGCTGCTGGAAGTGCCCATCACCCCCATCCTCACCGCCCTGGGAGTGGGTGGTTTCGCCATGGCCCTGGCTTTCCAGGACACCCTTTCCAACCTCTTCGCGGGGCTGCATATCCTGGCCTCCAAGCAGATCTCACCCGGGGACTACGTGCGCCTGGACAGCGGCGACGAGGGCTACGTGGTGGACGTCACCTGGCGCAACACCACCATCAGGACGCTTCCCAACAACGTGGTGGTGATCCCGAACTCGCGCATGGCCTCGGCCATCATCACCAATTATCACCGCCCTGCCCCGGAGATATCCGTACTGGTGGACGTGGGAGTCGCATATGGGAGCGACCTGCGACAGGTGGAGCTGGTGACCCTGGATGTGGCCAGGCAGGTGCTGCGCGAGGTGCAGGGAGGGGTCTCCGCCTTCGAGCCCTTGGTCTTCTTCCGGGAGTTCTCGGATTTCCGCATCGAGTTCACCGTGGTCCTGCGCGCCCGCGAGTACGTGGACCGCTTCCGCTTGAAACACGAGTTCATCAAACGGCTGCACGAACGCTACCGGGAAGAGGGCATCGAGATCCCCAGCGCCACCCGCGCCCTCCGCTTCGAGCCGGAGCGGGTATAAGACCAAGGGATGGGTGGCCTTCCTTCTGCTTGAAGGAGAGCACGGAAAGAGTGCTGTCGGCGTCGATGCCGGCCTCCCTGGGGTTCCGCCATGCCTTAGGTCTGTATATGGAAGGCGCTCTCTAAGTAGAGTTATCCAACTCCTTGATCCGCCGACTGTAGCATGACGCGCGCCTTCCTGCACGGTTTCGTCGAGCCGTCGGGGTCGCCCACGGAAAAAAAAGATTTCGCCATCCGCCATTCTCCCCTGCCCGGACCTTGACCCTAAGCCCAGGTCTCTATGGGCCTGAGCTCATGCGCCTTCGAGTGACTTCTTCACCTCCGAGAGCATGGCGTCCAGGGCCTCCAGCACCTGGCGCGCCTGGTCCTCCTCGATGATCAGCGGCGGCAGGATCTGGCTCACCGAGGGGTCGTTGTTGGCGTAGATGGTGAGGACACCGTGGCGAAACCCGGCCAGGGTCATAAGGGGCCCGCAGAAATCGTTGACCATCTTCAGCCCCATCATCAGTCCCCGCTGCCGCGCCTCCACCAGGATCTCGGGGTGCCTGTCCCGCAGTTCCCGAAAGCCCCCCTCGAACAACGCCGCCGTCTCCCGCACGTGCGCCAGAAACCCCTCCTCTTCCAGGATGTCCAGCACCTCCAGGGCGGCGTAGCACCCCACCTCCGCGCCCCCGAAGGTGGAGACGTGGATGAAGGGGTTCTCCTGGAAGAAGGCGTCGAGGCGGTCGGAATATACGGTGGCGGTGATGGGGTAGATGCCCCCCGAGAGCCCCTTGGCGGTGACCAGGATGTCAGGCGCCACACCGTAGGTGTCGATGCCCCATACCGCGCCGCACCGCCCCAGCCCTGTCTGCACCTCGTCGATGATCATCAGCGCCCCGCGGCGGTCGCAGAGCTCGCGCACGCCGGCGTAGAAGTCCTCCGGGGGGATGGCGATGCCCAGGGTGGCGGGGATGGTCTCGAAGATCACCGCGGCGGTCTCCTCGCCCGCGCCTCCCCCCATGGCCTCCTCCAGCGCCTCCAGGTCCCCGAAGGGCACCTGTGTGAACCCCTGGGGCAGAGGAGCGAAGGGAGCGCTGTACTTGGCGTCGCCGGTGGCCAGGGCGAAGCCGGTGTGGCCGTGGTATCCGCCCGAGGCGGAGATGATCCCCGGCCGCCTGGTGTATCCCCGCGCGAGCTTGATGGCGGTGTCGACGGCCTCGCCTCCTCCCACCCCGAAGACCACGCGGTTGAGGTCCCCGGGGCACAGAGAGGCCAGCCGTTCCGCCAGCAGGGCGCGGTGCTCGCTCACCAGGTGGTGGTTCCCGATGTCAAGCTCTTCCACGGCGCGCTTGAGCGCCGCCACCACGCGCGGGTTGCGGTGCCCGAGGTTGAACACCCCGCCGTTACAGTGACAGTTGATGAGGCGGTTGCCGTCCAGGTCCCACACGTAGACCCCCTCGCGGCGGCCGAAGACGAAGTCGATGCCCACCTCGCGGAAGAACTTCGCTTTGCCGCTGGAGACGTGGCGAGCGAAGCGCTCGAAGACCACCTCCCTGGGATCCCGTCCGATCAGGCTCATCCACGACACCCCCCTCCCAGACATTGGGGTCAGACATTGGGGTCACGCCTCATTCCATGTCTCGGACACCAAACGAGGCTCGACCCCTATGTCTGATGCGCCTCATTCCATGTCTCGGACACCAAACGAGGCTCGACCCCTATGTCTGACCGATCCCAATGTGCCTACTTTCTCTTGATCTTGCCCGGCAGGATGTAAGGATACTCCCTCCGCAGCAGGCGCGTGCGAAGGAAGCGGTCGAGCTTGCGCAGGGCTAAGTACAACCACCAGATAAGGGCGTCCTCGCGGTAGTAGGAGTTGACGTCCTTTACCGTTATCGGCGCGATGTCGTGATCTCGCGCTTCCGAGGCGAAAAAGTCATTGGCCATCTCCACCAGGTCGGGTATGAGCTCCGCACGCTGCTCCTTGTAGAAGTTGGCGATGAGGTCGATGGTCACCAGGCGGAAGTCGTAGTAGCGAGACATCACGTCCTCGAGAAAGAGGAGGCGGATCAACCACACCAGGAAGGAGGGGGCGCTGCGCAGGAAGAGCTCCGGGTCGAGTTGCTCGACTCCCTCGACCTTGAACAGCGGGGTGCTGGTGTCCATGTACAGCAAATGGGTGTCTTCGTCCACGTGGGGTGAGGTCGGGTCGAAGCCCAAGATGGACCAGTTGGATATCTGGCCGTCGATGGCCACCTCCAAGCCTTCGCGCTCGCGGTTGAAATCCCATACCTTTTCCAGCTCGCGCAGGATCAGGCGTACCAGCATAGGGATCTCCCCTGCCGGCAGCAAGTGGATGGCCCTGTTGCCGATGGATTCGGCCGGCAGTTGCTCCTGCACGATGTAGAAGACGGGGCGGCCGCTCTGTGAGACGAACTCCGCGTGCCCGTAAGGTGGCAGCGACAAGCCCACCTCCTCGCTGAGGATACGGTTGTATTCCTCGTAACTCCGGACGTAGGGCTCGATCTCCGAGCGTTCCTTGAAGACAGGCAGGCGCTTAAAGGCGTACCCCTCCATGCCCTCCGCCCTTATCTCGAAGACGGTGCTTATCTCGCCGTAACCCAACACCTGAGCGGGAATGCGGCTGCGCTCCGGGTACCTCGGGTCCAGCCCCCGCTCGAACGCCTCCAACAACTCGACGTTGACCCGCAGCTCCTCCATCCTTGCGCCCCACCTCTCGCGCAGTCACCTCGCCATCTCCAACAATCAGACTGATTCTACAACATGAGAAGTAAAAACGGTCTTTTGACTCCCTAGCTCTCAAGCGCCTGGATTGAGCTACATGTTTCAGACGCCAAACTAGGCTGAGAACCGCCATACATATATCCCCACGTCTCAAACACAGTAAGAGGCGTGACCCCCATGTCTCTGACCCCCATGTCTCTGGTAAGAGGCGTGACCCCCATGTCTGGACCTATAGTATCAAGCCTCATTTGGTGTCCGAGACATGGAATGAGGCGTGACCCCCATGTCCGAGACACGGGCAAGGTCATACGCGGAGCTCGTGACCCGCAAGACTTGGCCCCCTTTCAGCCTCTTGACAATTCAATATATGTCTATTACAGTTATATGTAATTAATAATATAACTGTCACAAACACATTAATATCGCGGGAGGATTGAAATGGCTGGAACAGCGGACGCGGCCAAGGAGGAGAAGCCGCGAGGCAAAGAGAGGATATCGAGTCAGGAAACGGGTCAGGGTTCGTCCTTTGCCGACCACGAGTGGTTCGTTCGCGAGGGCCCACAGAGGAGGTTCATCGAGCCCCGCCTTCTTTATCTGATAAAAAGCAAGCCGGGATACGGTTATCAATTGACGGCGGAGATAGCGGGCCTTCCCTTCCCCGGCCCAGCGCCCGATTCCGCCGCCGTTTATCGCATGTTGAGGGATCTTGAGGGGGGCGGTCTTATCGCCTCGCGCTGGGAACACGGGGATTCCGGCCCGTCTAAGCGCGTTTATCACATAACTCCCCTGGGGGAGGAAAGGCTGAGAGCATGGGTGGAGGCCTTCAAGGTAAGGGTTATGCTTCTGGAGCGCTTCGTCGCCTTGTGCGAGGAAAGGGCAAGGAAAGGATAGAAAAAATGTCGCCGACGGCCATAGCCATCAATTCCTTCGTGGGCATATGTTTGATCCTGTCGCTTTTCAAGGACAAGGAGAAGACCAAGGCCGCCGTTTTCATCGCCTGGAACGCCCTCAAGAGGCTCGCCCCCAGCGTCCTGGCGGTGATAGCGGTTATCGGGCTCATCGTAGGCTTTATACCTCCAAAATGGATCGCGTCGAGCATCGGAAGCGAGAGCGGTATAGTGGGCGTGGTGGTGGCCGCGCTGCTTGGATCGGTGCTCTTTATCCCCGCCATCATCGCTTTCCCCCTCGCCAGGTCTCTGTTGGACCTGGGCGCCGGCGTGATGGCCATGGCCGCCTTCATTACCACCCTGACCATGATCGGGTTCGTGTTCTTGCCCGTGGAGATAAAAGAGATGGGCAAGCGTTTCGCTTTCCTGCGCAACGGCCTCAGCATGGCGGTGGCCGTGATCATCGCGGTGATCATGGGCGTGGTATTGGGGTGATGAAGATGAGCACAAGAAGGTCAAGGGGAGAAAAAGAGAAGCGGGCGAACGCGGCATCCCCCGGCCTACCTCTGCGCAAGAGGATAAAGTGGGACCTGGCCATCATGGTGTTCTCAGCCACCGCCCTCTTCGCCCTCTCCATCATCTTCCAGGAAAAGGGAGAGAAGGCCGTGAACATCTCCTGGGAGTTTTTCAAGGAGATGGCCTTCATGTTGCCGGCGGTGCTGCTGCTCATGGGGCTTTTCGGCGTATGGGTAGACCGGCGGATGGTGGTCAAGTATCTCGGCGAGGGTTCCGGAATCGGGGGGCTGCTTCTCGCCATACTGCTGGGCACCCTCCCTACCGGTCCCCTGTATATAGCCTTCCCACTCGCCGGAATGCTGTTGAAGAAAGGTGCCAGGGTGGCCAATGTCATGATCTTCCTCTCCGCTTGGGCCTGTATCAAGCTGCCCCTGGAGCTAATGGAGTTGCGCTTCCTGGGATGGGAGTTCACCGTCTTGAGGTTGGGGCTGACGGTAGCGCTGATCATACCCATGGGGTTGCTGGCGGAGGCGTTTTACCGCCGCGGCCCAAAGGCGGAGGCGCGGCATGCGGAAGCGGAGCTTTAAAGGCTGAGCGATGGCGGCATTAGAACAAAAGCGTGCTACTGAGATGGGGAGCGGCATGCGGAAACGGAGCTTTAGAGGCTGAGCCCCGAGGTTGGGGCTGACGGTAGCGCTGATCATACCCATGGGGTTGCCGGCGGAGGCGCGGCATGCGGAGACGGTTTATGAGAACAGGGTTCCTTGCGTTAAAGCCGATGGGTGAAAAGCAGGCGGCATGAAAGGGTAGAGAGAGGCTCCATGGGCCTGCCCTAGGAAGAGATCTTAATCCCAGGTCTTGCAATCTATGTCGGCAGCATAGACGTTGTGCCGATGGATGACGCGAGCACCCCTGTTCCCCTTCGGTTGGTTGTCGCGTGAGAGGTGCCGGCGGCGTAGACGTTGTGCCCGCCGGGCGTGAGGTAATGGCCTTACGGCGGGCGTTTGGGAATATGAGAAAGGGGAGATGATCCGCAAGGAGCGGCACCACGCCGGGCGTTTACGATAAACTCTCGCGGGCGAGCAGGGCCGCCCCCAAGGCGCCTACGTCATCCCCCAAGGTGCTGCGCAGTATGCGCACGTGGTCGCGGCTGATGGCGATGGCGGTCTCCCGAAAAGAGCGCAGCATGGCCTCCTCCATGTGGTGAAGGCACCCCAACAGCCCGCCGCTCAGGGTGACCACGTCGGGATTGAAGACGTTCACGAGGGAGGCTATGCCGGTGCCGAGGTGATGCCCTGCAGCCTGGAAGATCTCCCTGGCCAGGCCGTCCCCCGCGTCCGCGTGCCTGCCCAAGGCCTCGGCGCTGAAGGCTAAGGGATCGGCGAGAAACTCCTCCAGGGCGGGCGAGGCGCGGCCCGCGGCGGCTGCTTCCTCCACCCGCCGGTAAATGGCTACCCCGCTGGAGAGCGCCTCAAGGCATCCCCTGGCGCCGCAGTTGCACAAGGGGCCGTCCTCGAGCACGATCATATGGCCGAGCTCGGCGGCAGCACCCTGGGCGCCGCGATACACCCTGCCGTCGATGATGATACCCCCGCCGATGCCCGTCCCCAGGGTGAGGTGCACCAGGTAACGCGAACCCTTGCCCGCGCCCATGCGCGCCTCCGCCAGAGCGGCCATGTTGGCGTCGTTGTCCACGAAAACCGCCAAACCGGTCTCCGCCTCCAGGATATCCTTGACGCGGGCATCCTTTAAGGGGTGGTTCGGCGCCTCCGTCACCACCCCTCGCTCGAAGTCGATAAAGCCCGCTATCCCCAGGCCCAAGGCATTTACGGAAAGGCCCAGCCTCTCCGCCGCCTCGCGCATGCGGGCGCCCATCTCGAGAAGGCAGCTAAGGACGCTCTCCTGTGACGAGGCGTCGGTGTCCGTGCGGTCCCTGGCGACGATGCTCTCGCCGTTCAAGACGATGCCCGCCGTCTTGGTCCCGCCCAGGTCTATACCTATTACCGCCATCTGCCCTCCCGAAACGCTTTTACAGGGTTCCGCATCACAAGCCGTGGCGACTGCAAGATAAGGACATCCACTTTATATCACCGTAATACAAGTGGAACAACTGCGCGGGACCTTTTCGGAATAGTTCCTTCTCCAGGGCGCATCCCTCATAATAACCCTGCATGTTGCTTTGTGTGACGAGCTTAGGAGGAAGGGAATGGAGGAGAAACAGAAAGCCGATCTGGCGGACTCGGCGCAAAGGATGGCCGCGGATTACGAGCGCAAGTGCACGGGTTGCGCTCAATCGGTGGTCGCCGGGTTATTGGATGCCCTCGGAATCGAGGATGCGGGAGAAGGAGTCTTCAAGGCGGCCAGCGGGTTGGCGGATGGGATCGGGCTCACGGGTGACGGTTCCTGCGGCGCCCTCACTGGAGGCTGCATGGTCATCGGGCTCCTCTTCGGGCGCGAGCGTAAGGACCACCAGGACATGATGAAGCCCATGAAGTCCTACCTCATGTGCAAAGAGCTGCACGACCATTTCATGGAGCAGTACGGAAGCTGTCGCTGCTTCGATATCCAGACCAGGCTCATGGGACGCACCTTCAACATGTATGATCCCAAGGAACTGCAGGAGGCCTTCACCTCCGGGATGATGGATCACTGCTCGGGGGTGGTCGGACGTTCCGCCCGCAAGGCGGCGGAGCTCATCCTGGCGGAAAAGGATAAAGAAGCTTAGAAAAAGCGGCTTGCCCATCGCTGTCCTGGGAAAGCAAGTCGCGAAAGACGCGCATCGGCGACTCCCTGACCGGGAGGTGACGCGCGTCGCAGCGGTGGGCGCACTACCGAGACGGTGGAAAGCCCTCGGTTGGCCGATTATAATATTGCTACCTTTTTGGTGTTGGACGACGTTTGTGGAAGGGTGTCCGAGTCTGGCCTAAGGAGCACGACTGGAAATCGTGTGGGTGGAGAAATCCGCCTCGAGGGTTCGAATCCCTCCCCTTCCGCCAGCCAAGACCTCGCATATCCATACCGCGGCGAAAACCCGCCCGACTGGGGAATCAGGGGAGG